>DATBWO010000049.1:0-2638 GCA_036514775.1 Dehalococcoidia bacterium
ATTGCCACAAAGAGCCAGCGCCGTCGGCTCTCCCTTTGCCACAGGGGACGTTCCCTTTTTCGGGACACTGCCGACAATCATATCAGCTATAGTCAAGGGCCATTGAATCTTGATCGCCCCATGACAGAAAAGGTCATCAACCCCTATTCGGGCACCGGTGGCGTCTGTGTGGGGGTGCCGTATTCGGCATACTTGGCATCCACCATGGCCCTGATTTCCTTTAGAGGCACCCCTTGTAGATAGGCTCGGAGCACATCCAGGGCCATTTTTTTTCTTTTGACATTCGCAGCTGACGGGCTGGGTCACTTCAGTATTATCTTCATTAGCTATTTATCCTTGCAATTTCAGTTATCAACTGGTCGTTGCGGGTCCCCATACTGGGATCGTCAAAGACATATCTGATGATCCCCTGCTTATCAATTATTACGAAGGTGTGCCCGGGTAGATGACCGGGATGCATACTAGATGGAAGTGCTAACGTGCCAAACTCACCCGACACGGTTGCACCCTGATCAAAAAGCACCGTGGCCTCGGCCAATGCCGGCATTCTATCGATTGCCTTTTGCCAAGCTTCTTTGGAATCGACTACCACTGATAAAGCCACCGTATCTGCATTTTTGAAACGCGTATCTTTCGATAATGAAACAATCTGATTCCAGCAAGCCGGGTAACAAATTAATCCTTCGTTAAAAAAGAGGACAACGTTCTTACCGAGTAAAGTGTCTGACGAGTAAACATTGCCATGGCGGTCAGGTAGGGAGAAGGAAGGGGCCTGTCTATTTACGAGATCATATAGAGATGGGCGAGGAGCGTTTGCTGTCATGTTCTTGTCGGGAGGATTAACTGCTGCAGTGGCAGGAGTAGCTGTACTTGCTGGAACGGAGGATTCTTTTTCCCATCCGAATTTCCATCCGAAGTAAGACAATCCGGCTACGAGCGCGATGATTGCCATGACGACTACGATCGTTTTCGTGTTGTTTTTCCTCAGATCACGTTTCTTGCGGTTTTCCTTCCTAAGGTTCCCCTTATTCCGGGTTTTCTTCTTCATGTTTTTCTCTCCTGAATCTATCTATCGACAACTTGATAACCAGGCCGACTGCTGCGATGAGCAGCACTGCCCAGACATATTCAGGAACCAGCTTTACGAAGCTACTCAGAAAATCCAAGACCTTGGTCAGGAAAATATTCAGATTAAGCTGATATTCTGAGTGGACAAAAAGCCGGTTGGTCAGCGCCAAATAGATAATCAGCATCCCCATGACTAGAAATGTGATTCCGGAGATTGCCTCAGAGATAGCGATGCTAAACTTTTTGCCTCCCATCGAGTACTCAATCGGCTTCTTGAAAGTCTTGTTCAGTTTTTGAGTGAAATCCACCTTATCCAGGAATAGAGAAAGCACGAATAACGGTGTGACCATCCCGAAAACATAGCTTAGGGTGTACATTCCACCCCATGCTACCGAGCCGGGAAGAGCCGCCAGGGTCAGAACGCCGGCCAGCACTGGCGCGCAGCAAGTCGTCGCTATCCCTGAGAATATGCCGAGGGTAAAGACAGAAAAGGCATTATGGTTCTTCAAAGAAGGACTGACGCTGAAAGGAAGAGAGAAGTGCCTGCCAGTAAGGAGAACAAGTCCCATCAAAACCAGAAAGACCCCGCCAATTACGAAAATAGTATTGTGATACCTGTTGAATACTTGACCGAGGGCCGCGGCTCCGAGTCCCATGGGAAGAAATACCGCCAGTATTCCCAGAAAGAATACAAAGGTCATGAGGAATACTCTGTATCGTTCTCTGAAGATAGAGGCGAAATACGCCGGCAAGAGAACGGTGATGCAGCAAGGGGCAAAGAGAGCTGCTACCCCTGCGACGAATGCCGCCATGAGCGATCCGCTTATTAGTAATTCCATTCCACAACCTTGGTCACTTTCCCCTAGTATATCTTAGTCGCTTTCGTCCTGGTATATCAAATCCTGAGCGCTGACCTTGAAGCCTCGCTTCACATAGGCCTTCCGCTCTCCTCGCTTGATAAAGCCAACGACGTTGTGGCGGCTGTCGTATATCGGCTCACAAAGACTACCCATCCGGATTATGTTCTCAGGGATCTCGTCTATCTCAACAACTTTCATCGTTTCCGCCTCATCGGGTAGTCCCCCGCGACAGACCTTTGCTGTCTGGGTTCCCTAAACTGCTGACATGCACGCCGCATTGGCCAACACCCCCTTCAGCATGGGCAGCCCGCGTCGAGTTGTCTCTGTCATAGTCACTTCGGGTTATTATTGGCATGGCACGGTTAAGAACGCGGTCAAGAAGGCACATGCTTCGCAAAGAAGAGGTGGAGATTCCGTAAAACTTGCTGCCTACCCTGACACCTTGAGGCAGCCACAGCCGCCAAATCGGGAGGAACCAAATAGTCTGGGCAGTAGGTAGTCATCTGGGACTTTTTCCGAAGTTCTTCAGTGCCCCGCCAGTTTGGGTTTGGGAGGAGCCGGCTGCTCTCCACTCGGGCCGACGAGTCAGCAACAGCCCCAGGTTCTTTGAGACAGTTCAAAGGGGATGAAGAATGGACAACGTTGGACGTTGTTGTGGGGTTAAGAACTGCTACGGAGGCTATCGCGGTGGAGCCCTTGGTTCACGAACT
>DATBWO010000050.1:0-3395 GCA_036514775.1 Dehalococcoidia bacterium
CCAGGTCGGGGATACAGTCGGCTACGGGAGAAGTGATGCCTGAGGGCAAGAGCTACAATGAATGCCCCTGGGCAGTTCCCACCAAGGCTGGCCCCTGGATAGCCTGGTCCGTAGCGGGGACATTTATGGCGGTGGGCATTCTGGCTGCTTTGTACTGGAGAGGAATAACTGGAGAGGGGCAAGCCTTAGATGTGGCCAGTTGTGAGGCTTATGCCCGCCTCGATGACTATGCGGCGCTGTGGTATTACGACACGGGAATTATTAGTGAGCGGTTTGGCAACCTGGACGTCTGCGCCTTTCTCTACTGCTTTGCTCCGACCAAGAATGGCGCTGTTTTCCTGGGTGGCTTGAGGTTGGAGATGTGGCAAGCCTTTGCCGATATGGTGGGAAAATGGAATGAGTGGGGTGCCGCAAGCTGGACCAGCCTGGCACATTTTATGCAAAGAGAAGAGCAATTAAAATGGTCGGCTTTGATCTTTGAGGAGACGCGCAAGTATACCAATGAAGAACTCGTCAGGATGTCCATCGAATATGCCAAGAAGGGGCGACTGGCGCCCATTACCCCAGTGGTAGCCCCGGTGTGTTCCCCCGAGGAGGCCATGAAAGATGCCAACTGGTCGGATAGAGGCATCTTTACCCCGACTCAAGACCCTGTCTACGGAGAGCTTATCGTAGCTCAGGCGCAGCACAAGATGACAGAAAGTCCAATACGAACAAAGTGGGTATGTCGGCCGGTAGGCTATGATAATGAACATATATATCTCAAGTATCTAGGGTGGAAACCGTCCAAGCTAAAGGAGTTGAAAGAAAAGGGGATAATTTAACCGTTTGTAATCATCTGTCTCCCGATCAGCCGCATGTCCTAACCATAAACGAGTTACCTTAATCTCTCAGACTCACCTTGTGTTAGAAATCGATACTCCCTACAAGCCCGTCTTATATTGGAAAAACACCTGGTTTCCCTAAATTATGTATTTTAAATTATAATTGGTAGCAACCGAAGGGAAATGAACTCATCTTCATTAATTGAACAAGAAACCAAAATTGAACAGCCTGACAACCAACATAGGGGGGAAGGCGATAGCATCATGCCGCGCTATTTTATCTGGACCATCGGTTGTCAGATGAATAAAGCCGAATCCCAGCGAATAGCCGGCTACTTAGATTCTGCCGGCTACCGGGCAGTAAACTCCTTTCCCAATGCCGATTTAGTAGTTCTCAATACATGCGTGGTAAGACAAAGCGCTGAGAATAAGGTCTTAGGCACCCTGAGTTTATTGAAAGGCCTAAAAAATAAACATCCCAATCTCCAGATACTTGTTACTGGCTGTTTGGTCAATTCCGACACTAAAGAATTGAAGAAACAATTTCCTCATGTTGACTTACTATTTAAGCCTGGTGATTACCCTGAGCTAATTGCCTGGGGGCAAAAGCAAGGCATACTTATTGAGCAGAGATTGCTTCGCTATGCTCGCAATGACGCTGGGATGGCTCACCCGCCATGCGCTCTTATCCCCATCATCCAGGGCTGCGATAATTTTTGCTCATATTGCATTGTCCCCTATAGGAGGGGAAGGGAACTGAGTCGCCCTCTTGGGGAAATAGTCTGCGAAGTGGAGGAGTTGGTAAGACGAGGCATAAAAGAGGTAACTTTGCTGGGGCAGAATGTTGATTCTTATGGACACGATTTGCCCGGGCATACCGACCTTGCTGATTTGTTGAACGAATTAAGCAGCATAGATGACCTTGCCAGGATTCGCTTTTTGACCAATCATCCCAAGGATATAAACCTGAAGCTCATCGCTACTATGGCTTCTCTAAACAAAGTCTGTGAGCATCTGGAGTTGCCGGTTCAATCAGGGGATAATGATATACTGAAGGCTATGAGGCGAGGGTATACTGTGGAACGATATAGAGAGCTTGTCCACATCATTCGTCATGAGGTTCCTCAAATATCTCTGAGCACAGATATAATCGTGGGCTTCCCTGGCGAAACAGAGGAGCAATTTGAGCACAGCCTATCTCTGGTCCAGGAAATGAGGTTTGATGTCATTCACGTGGCAGCCTATTCTCCTCGCCCGGGCACTATTGCCTGGCGGGAATATCGAGATAACATTCCTGCGGAGGTGAAGAAGGAAAGGTTCAATAAGATTGAAGAGCTTCAATCATCTATAGCTAGCGAGATTAATGCACAACTTCAAGGCCAGCATGTAGAGGTGCTGGTAGAAGGCCGGAAAAATGGGAAATGGTTTGGGCGTACCCGGAGCAATAAGCTGGTCTTCTTTGAAGACGCTGGCGACTGGCAGGGTCGATTAGCTAAAATCCGGATTGAGAAAACAAGTCCCTGGTCATTGAAAGGCAAGATTAGAAAATAATTAAAATAAAGGAGGATATATGAACCAAACATGGGTAATGCTAATCTTTTTGGTAGCGCTTTTTGCCATCATGTATTTCTTGATGATCCGGCCCAGGCAAAAGCAACAAAAAGTACACGAGGAAATGATGAAGGAACTGAGACCGGGAGACAAGGTGATTATAGCTGGCGGGATTTATGGACAACTTGAAAGTCTTGGTGAAGATACTGCAATTCTGAAGATAGAGTCAGGAGCAACGATGAAGGTTGCTAGAAGCAGTATACTTGGCAAACAAGAGGTTGAGGAAAGCGGTAAGGGAATATTCTGACGTTAGGAACCTGGGGCATCAGTTGGTCACCGCCAAACAAGCGGGGAATGTGATGTGTTTTTGAAGCCAGTTCAGTCTTCGTGATACTCTGCACTTATGTTTCCCTGATGACAAAGGGAAGGTAGAGTAAATGAATCACTACGATTATATTATAGTTGGCAGCGGCATTGCCGGGCTTTATATTGCCCTGCTTGCTATAGAACGGGGCAGCGTCCTTATCCTGACTAAGGGGAGCATAGATGACTGCAACACCAAATACGCTCAAGGTGGCATTGCTGTGGCCATGGGCAAGGATGATTCTCCCAAGCTCCACTTCAAAGACACTATAGCTGCCGGAGCCGGCCTGTGCGATGCCGAAGCAGTGCGCATTTTGACCGAGGAAGCGGCTGATTGCATCGCTGATTTAATCAAATTTGGAGTCCCCTTCGACACTTTGGACGGTGAAATTACCTTGACCAGAGAGGCAGCTCATACTGTGCCGCGCATTATGCATGCTGGCGGAGATGCCACCGGGGAGCATATCGAGGTTACCTTAAGCCGCCATGTGCGCTCCACTCCCATCAAAGTCCTGGAAAATTGTCTGGCTAGCGAGATTTTAGTCCAGAATGGAAAGGTAACTGGCGTAAGGTCTCTCGATTGCCGGACTGGCTCTGTAGAAGAGTATGGCTGCCAGTTTCTCATCTTAGCTACCGGTGGCGCCGGGAGGTTGTTTA
>DATBWO010000051.1:0-2030 GCA_036514775.1 Dehalococcoidia bacterium
TAGATGCCATCCTAGTCTTCAGGTATAGCTAATTGAAAATTGTCCCCGAACTTGGGTAAGGCTCTTTGTAGAAGTCTACGAAATACTAACATATTTGTTGATGCCTTCATTAGGGTGATAACATTTGATAAATGCTCCTGCAGTTTCGGATGCCCTATATCTTCAGTCAACAATTGATGGTATCTAAACCTACGTCTACCCTTGTCGTCTTTAGGAGTCCTCGCTTTTAATTCACTTAAAATGCCAGGGGCAAGTCTAGAATAAACAACATCATTTGTCATAGTTCCTATGATTCTTGGCCGTCTTACGGAACTCGGATTATATGGCCATTTATGGAGCCTAAATATCTGCTTATAAAATTCATCGGGGAACCTTTTTGCCCATTCAGCTTGGTAGTCCAGAAGGAATCTGTCGAGGATCTCTTGCAAGGCGAATCTGTCTCTTATTTCTTGGTAACCTGTAACCTCATCAACAAGGGCTATAATACCTACTGTTGCAAAGCCTTTCATAAGTATGTAGGCTCTTTCAGCAGTCTTTGCCTGGTCTTCGTTCAAAGCGCCGTTTTTCTTAGCTGTTATCCAAACATCACATATTTCTGGCAATACGGTGGCGTCTACCCCTGTTGTTAGAGTACCATTCTTATTAAAGTATCTGATAGGTTGCTCTAGTTTTCCTCTTAACTCAGGGCTGACGTAATCCTGTAGGTAACCAGCTGAAACATATTCTGGTAACGAGGGACCTTGCTCATCTTGTCTCTTTCTTTGCCAATATGCGCCACTTCCCTTCCTACCTAACGCATTTGCCATACTACGCTCTACCAAAACTCTTGTGCCATTATCTAGTACTGCACAAGATATCTGAAAGCCACCTAGGTCTAATTTACCGACAAATTTCTTTGCTTTCGGAATTGTGTTTTCATTCTGGACTTCCTCTCGACTCCATCTAATTTCTGCTGCTTGCCTGGCAATATTCTGGCGTTTTTCTTTGGTAAGACTGGCAGCCCGAGCCTTTCCACCTTTACGTGCTCCCATTGCTGACAAAGCTTTTGCGTGTTCACTTGCTTCAATCTGAGTCATAGCGTATCTCCTTAGTGAGTAATTGGTGACATTATACATGCACGAGCAAGCATTGTCAATATGCATAGTCGGGCAAGCATATGGTAAGACATTAATCGGTAAGGGGGAAGCCAGGGCGGTAAGCTATTGGAGGGCTCAATTTCTCTAACAAGAGATACAGGTGAGAGGCTAACTCAGGCTCTCCACCCTCCCCCACCAGACCCACCAGTTGTTTGTGAAGCTCATCGCAGTATCCGGTGCTGGCAAGGCGGAGTTTTTCCGTGTTGCCGTTGCTCACCAGCAGGAGGATGACCTCATCCTTGCCGGAGAAGTTTTTGATAATCTCGTTTAGTTTATAGAGGCGGGCGAGGTCTTGCTCCTCGTCATCGCTCTGAGCCAGGCTGATGACCAGGCGGTGGAACTGAGTTTTTGGAGTTGGGGTTTTGGCAAGCGGCGGGAAAACGTTTCTAGAGATAGCGATTAGTTACATGTGTAGTTTGAAAACCCCTCTTTTGAATGATTGACAAATGCTACATAATGGTTATAATTCACAGTGAAAGGGTGTTTTTATGTTCTTGCTTGACATATTAGCCATCAGTATAACAAAATAGACAATGGCTAAATTTGTATGCTATGATAGCAATGGCGTCGAAGTTACATGTACTGATGATAATTGGGATAATCATATTGTAGCAGAACATCCAGAAATAAAAGGGTGTGAAGTACATGTTAAGACAACAATTGAAAAACCACATCGTATATATCAAGACCCAAGGCATCCCAACACAAAAATCCTTTACAAACCCTTCATATTACCTAAGCCATTTCATACCCAATGGCTCAGAGTCGCCATTGAATACAGGAAACCTCGGTTTGGGAATCTCCGAGGATACACTTTAACTGCATTCGCCTGCACCGGTGTAAGAAAAGGGGATATATTAATATGGGAGGAGGGACAAGATGAGAAACATAAAT
>DATBWO010000052.1:0-5703 GCA_036514775.1 Dehalococcoidia bacterium
ACCTTCTTTTCAAACTTCATTAACTGCGGCTCAATCGGGTTTGCTTCAGGTGTGACTATGGCTCCGGCACAGAACTCCACAGTCCCGTCGAGGTCATTCCCTCCCAGGTCTTTGCCCGATTCCATCTGTCGAATTGCCCTCAGCAGTTGTGCTGAATCCAGGTCGAAGACGCCCTTGGCCGCTTTATGGTCGCCCACGACAACTGCATCTCCAGTTAGACAGAGGACATTTCTTATGCCTCTGGTATATGCGAAGAGAAGCTCGGCTTGCAGGGCAAGGCGGTTACGGTCGCGGCAAGTCACCTGTAATATAGGCTCACCACCTCGCTCCTTGATAGCCAGACAGCCACCAATGGAGGGGAAACGCATTACGGAACTCTGGTGGTCAGTAACGTTCAGCGCAGCTACCTTATCCTTGAGAAGGTCAATATGATGGAGCATCTTCTCAATGTTCGTCCCTTTTGGTGGACCGATTTCGCTGGTTATCACAAACTTGTCAGATTTGAGAACTTCCCTAAAACTCGGCGCCATAGCTCCTCCTTCATGTAATCCTGATCATTCGCGGCTTAGGTGCCACGTTGTAATCTCTGGGAGAATGATACTTACGCATCAAATCAAGCCGGCCCTGCTCTTTTAGTCGCTGATATATGAGAGTCCAGGCACAATCCTTTTCCTTATCCACCTCGCACTTGCCATTGTTGGTGCCACCACATGGACCATTGAGCAAACCTTTGTGACATGCCGTCAGGGGGCAGATGCCAGCAGTCTCTCCCAGGATGCATTGACCACATTGGGCGCAAACCTCTTGAAAACAGCCCGGACTATCCTCGATTCCTATGAAAAGAGTATCCAGGGCTGGCATGACCGGCTTGTCAATATAGGTACCCAGTTTATGCACCCCTAAGGCACAGGACATGACCAGAATACAGTTAGCATTCTGAATGGCTCCATTATTTTCCTTAATAGCGACTTCGGTCATCTCATCACAGGCGGTAGGGATAACTATCCAGCCGGTGACTAGCTTGCCCAGTTCCTGTAGACGCTTCCCCATTGCCAAGACCTCCTCCCTCCCACCAGTTTTAGTCATAGTGGCGCATGTGCCACAACCAGCAATATACACTCGGCCAAACCCCTCTAACTGCTGCTCGATTTCCTTAAAAGGCTTCTGCTTAGTAATAGATTTCATGCCTGACCTCCCACAAGTTAAATCCTAAATCCTAATTTCTAAGTCCTAAACAAATTCTAATATTCTAAACTCAAAATTCTAAGTCATTGCGAGCGAAGCGAAGCAATCTCAGCATCAACCTTCGAGATTGCTTCGTCGCTCCGATTCATCGGGGCTCCTCGCAATGACATCCGGTGAACGCTTACTTTTCCAGGTCGCATCTTAAGCAACGCTTAGCCTCCTGTCTCGCCTTCTCCTCAGGAAAGCTCAGTTCTATTTCTTTAAAGCTCCCTTTCCTCTCCTGGAGAGCTAGATGAGGTGTTTCCGGCCTGAATTGTGGTTCCCAGGTTTCTTCCTCCGAGATTGCTTCGTCGCTAACACTCCTCGCAATGACAGGGGGAGTAACGCTGGGCTTCAAGTCATACATCTCGACCCGTGAAGTATCGCCCTGGAGATATTTGTCTATAGCGATAGCCCCTCGCCGGCCAGCCGCAATAGCTTCTATAACCATGCCCGGCCCGGAGACAAAATCTCCTCCGGCAAAAACCCCGGGAACATTGGTAACCAGTCTGTTTTCATCGACAGCCAGCCTTTCCCACCGAGTCCGCTCAAGAGCACTATCCGGGGGTAAAAACGACAGGTCGGGAGCCTGCCCCACAGCAGCAATAACGGTATCCGCGGGGGCAAAAAACTCTGAGCCCGGAATGGGAATTGGGCGACGGCGTCCACCGGCATCGGGCTCGCCTAGCCTCATGCGGACACACTGTAAACCGCCTACTTTCCAATCATCGCTTACGATGCGGGTGGGGCTGACGAGGAAATTAACCTGGACGCCTTCAGCCAGAGTCTCATCATACTCCACCTCAGTTACCGGCATCTCTTCTCGCGACCGACGGTAAAAGATACTCACCTCATCGGCACCAAGACGAAGAGCTGTGCGAGAAGAGTCAAGGGCTACATTACCACCGCCGATAACAGCTACCCTGCGTCCAAGCTTGACAGGCTTGCCAACCTTTACATCTCTGAGAAATCTCAAACCATAGTAGAAGCCCTCGATGTCCTCCAATTCTCCGGGTATGCCAATGCTCTGGCTCTTTTGCGCCCCGGCGGCAATAAAGACAGCTTCGAAACCACTGCTTTTGATATCTTCTATAGTGAAATTCACGTTAATTGGTGCATTGTATTTTATTTCCACTCCCCGTTTGGCGATATAATCTATCTCCTTTTCAATCACCTCACGCGGCAAGCGGAAGTCAGGTATAGCTACCGAGAGCATGCCCCCGCCTACAGGGAGAGCTTCGAAAACCGTGACAGGATAGCCCATTTGAGCCAGAAAGTAGGCGCAGGACAACCCGGTAGGTCCCGCTCCTACCACCGCTACTTTCTGGCTGTGAGTCTGAGGGAAAGGTTCTGGTTCAGGTAGCTCCTTAATGTGGTCAAAATACCAGTCGGCGGCAAAGCGTTTAAGCGCCCTGATTGCTACGGGCTCATCGAGTTCCCCGCGGCGGCATCTTCCCTCGCAGGGGTGATGACAGATACGGCCGCAAATAGCAGGGAAGGGATTACGCTCCCTGATGGTGTTGACAGCCTCCAGGTACTCACCATCGGCAATGTGAGCCACATATTTAGGAATGTTGATGCCCACAGGGCAGGTATGCTGACACGGTGATATCATGAGGGCATCGCAGACGGCGGCCGGGCATTTCTTTTCCTTTATGTGGGTTTCATATTCATCTCTGAAGTACTCGAGAGTGGTGAGCACGGGGTTGGGACAGGTCTGTCCCAGACCGCAGAGCGAGCATTCCTTGACCGTCTTGGCTATGGTAAGCAGTGTATCTATATCCTGTTCACGCCCTTTGCCCTGAGTGATTCTGGTCAGTATTTCCAGCATTTGTCTGGTTCCCAGTCGGCAAGGGACACACTTCCCACAGGACTCCGCTTGAGTGAAGCTCAAGAAATACCTGGCCACATCTACCATACAGGTGGTCTCATCCAGCACCACCATACCGCCAGAGCCCATAATCGAGCCTAGTTTGGCCAGTGTTTCATATTCCACAGGGGAATCGAGAAATCGGGCAGGTATGCAGCCACCCGAAGGACCACCCGTCTGCACAGCCTTAAACCGCTTGCCCCGGGGGATACCACCCCCGATATCAAAGATGATGGTGGATAGAGGAGTACCCATAGGCACCTCTACCAATCCACTGTTGCCAATCTTTCCCGTGAGGGCAAAGACAGCCGTCCCCTTGCTCTTCTCCGTACCGATGCTGGCAAACCAATCAGCCCCGCGGTCAATGATGATGGGGATGGAAGCCAGACTTTTTACATTATTGATGTTGGTGGGCTTTCCTTCCAGTCCTGATTGGGCAGGAAATGGGGGACGGGGACGAGGCATGCCCCGCCGGCCCTCGATAGAAGCCATCAGAGCTGTTTCCTCACCACAAACAAAGGCCCCGGCGCCTTCTTTAATATGCACCACAAAATCAAAGCCTGAGCCGAGAATATCTTTACCCAAAAAACCCCTTTCCTGAGCTTGCTCTAAAGCAATATGAGCTCGCTTTACCGCTAAGGGATACTCAGCACGGACATAGATATAGCCCTCGTTGGCACCTATGGCATATCCAGCGATGGTCAGCCCTTCGACAACAGCGTGGGGGTCTGCTTCCAGGATGGAGCGGTCCATAAAAGCACCGGGGTCGCCCTCATCGGCATTGCAGATGACATATTTCTTTTCTCCAAGAGTGCTACGGCAGAATTCCCACTTGCGACCGGTGGGAAAACCAGCGCCGCCACGCCCACGGAGACCGGATTTCTTAACCTCCTCAATAACCTGCTCTGGGGTCATCAACAGAGCCTTTTTCAGTGCCCGATAACCTCCGCGAGCAATATAATGCTCGATTTTCTCCGGGTTGATACGCCCGCAATTGCGCAGGATGACGCGCTGCTGTTTCTTGTAGAAGTTTATCTCCGAATATTGCGGTATGGCTTTGCCAGTTACAGGGTCATGATAGAAAAGGCGTTCCACAGGCTTGCCATCCCGCAGATGAGAACTGACAATCTCAGATGCATCCCCAGGCTGGACACGGAGATAGAAAATGCCATCAGGTTCAACAACTACGCTGGGACCTTGCTCGCAAAGGCCATGACCGTGGCAGCCGCTAATTTCCACCGTAGCCTTCTTCAACCCTTGCCGAGTTACCTCCGCCTTGAGCGCCTCATAGACAGCATCAGAGCCCATAGAAAGACACGGAGTCTCCTGGCAGACAAAGACAGTACGATGGGCTTTCATACTACCCTCCATCCCTTCGGTTCTTGAACAGTTGTTCCACTTTCTTGGGATTCATGCGGCCATGGACATGGTCAGCGACGACTATATTGGGAGCCAGGGCACAAACACCGATGCAGGCTACAGTTTCCAGTGTGTATTCCCAATCAGGAGTAGTCTCACCCTCTTCTATATTCAGGTGCTGCTTAACCAATTTCAATATCGTCTTCCCTCCCCGCACATGGCAAGCAGTTCCTCGACAAACTCTGACAACTTTTCTGCCCCGTGGCTGAGTATAGAGCTGGGTGTAAAAACTAATCACCCCTTGCACCTGACTGGGGAAAAACCCAAGGTTCCTGGCTATAAGCGGTATAGACTGAGGAGGGATATACCCGAACTCACTTTGGACTTTTTGCAACAGGGGTATCAATGCCCACTTTTGCTGACTATATTCAGAAACAATGTCATTTATTCGTGCCAGGTCAGCTTCTTCAGTTATCTTTTCTTTATCCATCTTCATTTCATCCTTCGCTTTGCTCTGGACGAGCTTTAATCTTCCCCTATTAAGGGAGAGAAATTTTCTCTATTTTTACGCTGCATGCTTTCAGTGCAGGCGCTTTTGTTTCTGGATTTAACACAATGTCGAATAGCTCATTAACCGGAGTCTCCGGGAATGAAACTGGCATAAAGAGCGTCCCTTCACGCAGTGTATCGGTAATCTTGACCGTTGTAGTCACCTCGCCTACAACTGAGATTAGCTTGACCTTCTCACCATCAGTGAGGGCAAGTTTTTGGGCATCAGCTTCACCGATTTCTACAAAAGACTGGGGGGAAAATTTCCTCAGACGCCAAGCCTTGGAACTCCTGCTGCCGGTGCCAAAGTGATAAAGGATAGTCCCGGTAAGCAGAGTAAAGGGATAATCTGATTTTTTCTTCCCTGCTTGTGGAGTATATTCAATGGGGGAGAAACGGGCAAATCCCTTTAAGAGTTGTCCCCCGTAGGTGCGTCCTGTTTCCGCGTAGGCTAACTCATCCTGTCTTTCGGAATCAGTATAGGCTTCGTATGAAGGAACTAATGCCTCAATCTCACTCATAACATCCTGTAGAGAGGAAAATGGCAACGGGTAACCCATCTTATCAGCTAGGTGCACGACTATTTCCCAGTCTGGCAGGCTTGCACCAACAGGCTCGATCGCTTTACACACCCTGTTTACCCTGCCCTCAAAATTGGTGAATGTTCCTTCCTTTTCAGCGAAGCTTGCGGCAGGTAGAAC
>DATBWO010000053.1:0-10534 GCA_036514775.1 Dehalococcoidia bacterium
TGCTTATTAATGTTTGCTATACTATAATTTGTTGCCACAAGGAGGCAAATTGCACAACATCAGGATTGGCATAGCTCAGATTAATTCCACTGTGGGTGACCTCAGCGGTAATACCAAGAGAATAATGCAATCCATTGACCAGGCAAAGTCGCTGGGAGTTGACCTGCTCACCTTTCCTGAATTGGCTATAACGGGCTACCCCCCCGAAGATTTGCTGCTTAAACCACAATTCATTAAGCAAAACAGAGAAAGCCTTAACAAAATAATAGAGCGCAGCTCAGATATAACGGTAGTGGTGGGCTTTGTTGACAGCGATGGTGATATATACAACGCTGCTGCGGTGCTCTGTGACAAAAAATTGATGGGTGTTTACCACAAATTCTATTTGCCGAACTATGGTGTTTTTGATGAAAATAGGTATTTTCAGGCCGGGAGGGAATGTCCAGTTTTCATCATTTGTGGCATCGGCATAGGCATAACCATTTGTGAAGACATGTGGTATGAAACCGGGCCGGCAACAGTGCAAGCTTCTGCCGGGGCTAGATTGTTAGTTAATATAAGCGCTTCTCCATATCATGCTGGCAAAGGACTCTCTAGGGAGAGGATGCTTGCTACCAGAGCAGCCGATAACGTAGCTATCGTTGCCTACGATAATCTGGTTGGGGGGCAAGATGAGCTTGTATTCGACGGCAATAGCGTAATTTTCAACGAGAAAGGGGAGCCTGTTGCACGGGGCAGACAGTTTGAGGAAGATCTCGTAGTGGCCGATCTGGATATGGAATCGGTATTTCGTTCACAGTTGCACGACCCTCGTCGGAGGAAAGAGACACCATGGGCCAAAAAGGAGCTGGAACGGGTTACCAAGATCGAAGTATCAAACGAATACCCCGTGGTGGCCAAGCCGCCTTTGCTACCAAGGCAAGTTGAAAGATTAAGCGAAATTGCCGAGATATACCAGGAACTCGTCCTCGGCACTAGAGACTACGTGCGCAAAAATGGCTTTGAGAAAGTGGTTATCGGTTTATCTGGCGGAGTTGACTCAAGCCTCGTAGCTGCCATAGCGGCGGATGCCTTGGGGCCTGAAAATGTCATAGGCGTTTCCATGCCTTCTCGTTACTCATCACCAGGCAGCAAATCGGATGCTGAAGCTTTAGCGAGAAATTTAGGAATAGAGTTCAAGGTAATACCTATTGAAAAGGCATTCACCTCTTACTTGGAAACACTGGCTGAGCCTTTCAAAGATGCCCAACCTGATATCACTGAGGAAAACATTCAAGCGAGGATCAGAGGAAACATCCTTTTTGCCTTGTCCAATAAGTTCGGCTGGTTGGTGCTTGCTTGCAGCAATAAAAGCGAGACAGCTACAGGCTATACTACACTTTACGGGGATATGGCTGGAGGGTTTATCCCCCTGAAGGATGTCCCTAAGACGATGGTCTTTGAGTTAGCCAGATATAAGAACCGCCAAGCAAGCAAAAAGGTGATACCAGCTGCTGTCTTAACTAAAGCACCATCGGCTGAACTAAGACCCGACCAAAAAGACACCGATACCCTCCCTCCATATGAAGTACTGGACCCTATTTTAAAGGCCTATGTGGAAGATGATGTGACAATTGACCAGATTATAGCCATGGGTTTTGACCGTGACACAGTTATAAAGGCAGCCCGCTTAGTAGACAGGAGCGAATATAAGCGCCGCCAGGCTGCCCCAGGCATAAAGATAACTCCTAGAGACTTCGGCCGGGATAGGAGACTGCCCATTACTAACCGATTCAGGGAAGAGTAGCTTGAGGGGAATTGGTGTTATCTTAAGTGAGATAAGTTGTTTAATACAGTGACAGCTAAAATCGGTTCCCAATAGTGGACGTTAGTTCCGTAGATTGCGATAATTCCGCACATAGACTTACAACTCCCTGAATTTGTATCCCATGTTTCGTACAGTCTCGATGAAGGTATGAGTTGGGTCCTCGATCTTGCTTCTCAATCTCCTGATGTGAACGTCTACTGTTCTATCACCACCGTAATAGTCCCATCCCCAGACCTTATTCAGTAAAGCCTCTCGAGTAAAAACCTTGCCCTTATTGTTTGCTAAAAATTTGAGTAGTTGGTACTCCTTGAAAGTCAGTATTATTGGCTTACCACCAAGTGATACCGTGCACTTAGCTGAATCTATCACTAAGTCGCCACACCTAATTATATCTTCGCTGTCTATGCGCTCTTTTTGCCTCAGAATTCGCTTTATCCTGGCTGTAACCTCGGTTGCCTCCCAGGGCTTGACCACGAAATCATCTATACTGGTGCTGGAATGAAGGCCATTGAATTTCTCTCTGGAGATGAGGGCGATGAGGGGTATCTGTCTTTCTTGCCTTATCCTTTGAGTCAGTTCCCACACTTCTGAACCAAATGTCGCTTCATCTGTGTCTAACAACATCACCCCAGGAGATTGCCCCGCAATTTGTTCGATTGCTCCATCATTATGGGGAACAACCAGGCAATCAAGGCCTCTTTGAGCAAGTTCTGCCTTTAGTTTCCTTGCTTGGTCACTCTCATTAGCTATGATGAACACTCTGGGCAAAGCTGGCTTCCTTATATTAATTCAGTAAGCGTAAAGTCGACCATAAGGGCGAAGGTAGAGGGGGAAAAGTTTAGTGAATTTGTATTTTAATATCTCCTCGGCATCATAGCCGAAGTGATAGGCAAATTCACCTACGAGCTCCTTTAGAATCAAGTAATCGTTTTCATCCAGTTCAGCGGCACTCACTTCCTTGCCTAGCTGCAATTTCTGAGCTTCTCCTCTCATATAGATGACGCCACCGTGCATGCCTGTGCCGATGAAATTCGCCTTATGCTGCTCTCCTTCTTTGAGGTTTAGTCCCAGGAGGATTAGAATTCCGCCTGCCATATATTCACCCAAAAAATCCTGTGCTGTGCCACCTATAACCACCATTGGCTTTTTATCTTGGTATTCTTTCATGTGGATGCCTGCCCGATAACCAACATCCTCTCTGACGAAGATCTTGCCCCCCCTGGCTGATAGTCCAAGGATGTCCCCGGCATGACCATGAATGATGATTTCTCCACTATTCATAGTGTTGCCGCAGCCGTCCTGGGCATTGCCGTGAACAACGATCCTGGGACCGTCCATGAAAGCCCCTAAATCATTACCTGGAGTGCCGAATATCTCAATCTCGACTGCCTTATCCAAGTCCGTGCCGATGTATCTCTGTCCGTAGACATTTCGTAACTCGATCCTTCGAGTTCCATTCCACGTCGCTTGCCTCAATTTGTCATTGAGTTCTCGGAAGAAAACACCTTGGGCATCTATTGTTACAACTTCTTTCATCTTAACTTCCTGCCATCCTTACTCCGAGAATTTCCAACTCGGTATCGGTTAGTCCCACGCCTCTGAGATGGAGGCGGTTGCCCCGGAGACTTTCTAAGGCATTGATACCCATGCCGCCTAGTATATCCTTAAGTTCAAGACTCCAGCCACGAAGAAGGTTGGACAGCCGACTAGCTCCGATATCGGGATTGACCCTCTTTGTTAACCAGGGATCTGTAGTGCAAATGCCCCAGGCACATTTTCCTGTATGGCATTGCTGACACACAGTGCATCCGAGGGCAACGAGGGCAGCAGTTCCGATGTAGATGGCATCGGCGCCTAAGGCAATGGCCTTGGCTACGTCGCCACTGTTTCTGATTCCGCCCGCAATTACAACGGAGGCCCGATTTCGGATGCCTTCTTGTCTGAGGCGGTCATCCACGGCAGCGAGAGCTAGCTCAATAGGAATGCCCACATTGTCACGGATGATCTTGGGCGCAGCACCTGTGGAGCCACGCAGGCCATCCATGACTATGATGTCCGCTCCTGCCCGCACCATGCCGCTGGCGATAGCTGCTGAATTGTGCACAGCAGCAATTTTTACCGCTACTGGCTTAGTATAATTTGTGGCTTCCTTTAAGGCGTAGACAAGCTGTGCCAGGTCTTCAATGGAGTAAATGTCATGCTGGGGTGCCGGAGATAAAGCATCAGTTCCCTTGGGTATCATGCGGGTCATGGCTACCTCGGCAGTCACTTTTTCTCCGGGGAGATGTCCACCAATGCCAGGCTTAGCACCTTGGCCGATCTTAATTTCCACCACCTTGGCCACATCCAAATACTGAGGATGAACGCCAAATCGCCCCGAAGCTACCTGGACTATAGTGTTGTCTCCATATTTATAAAGCTTGGGGTGAAGTCCACCCTCACCGGTGTTCCACAAGGTTCCCATCTCAGTGGCAGCTCTGGCTAGTGATTCCTGTACATTCAGGCTTACTGCACCATAAGACATAGCCGAAAACATTATAGGAATCTCGAGCTTGACCTGGGGAGCCAAATCTGTCTTAAGACCCAGCGAGCCAAACTCTATCCTGTCAGGTTTCTGCCCAAGATAGGTAGTTAACTCCATCGGTTCACGTAGAGGGTCAATAGAAGGATTGGTCACCTGGCTGGCGTCAAGAACCAGATGGTCCCAGTAAATGCGGTAGCTTTTATCATTCCCCATTCCAGTAAGAAGCACACCACCAGTCTCAGACTGCTTGATAATATCTTCGATAACTTCGGGGCGCCAATTGTAGTTCTCTCTGTAATCCAGCGGATTTTTTTTCACGGTCAAAGCATCAGTGGGACAAAAGACTACGCAACGGTGGCAGCCAACACAATTCTCCTCGCGGCTCCTTAGTGCATCATCCTCAATATCATAAGAATGAACGTCAAAGGTGCATTGGTTGACACACACCTCGCATCTAATACACCGAGAATCGTCTCTCTCCACTATGAATTTTGGCGGCAAGTATGTCTTCATCTTATCCTTTTCTTATAGGTATTCCTCTTTCAGCTAAATAGTCTTTTGCCTGGCGAATTGAATAAATTTGATAATGAAAGATACTGGCCGCGAGAACAGCATCGGCTTGGCCTATGACTAAAGCCTCATAGAGATGCTCCAAATTGCCGGCACCACCACTGGCGATTATCGGCACCGTTACTGCTTCACTGATAGCACGGGTCAATTCCAGATCATATCCAGCCCGCTGGCCATCAGCATCCCAACTGGTAAGGAGCAGTTCCCCAGCACCGAGAGCCACAGCTTGCTTAGCCCATTCGATGGTATTAATGCCAGTGGGCTTTCGCCCTCCGTGGGTACAGACCTCCCATTTAACACAGGTACTGTTTTTTACTTGCTTAGCATCAATAGCCACGACAATACATTGACTGCCAAATTTCTCCGCCCCTTCGGTAATAAGCTCAGGATTCTGCACGGCGGCGGTATTAATGGACACCTTGTCTGCCCCTGCTTTTAACATGCGCCGCATGTCTCTAATGCCACGCAAACCTCCGCCAACAGTGAGGGGAATAAAAACCTGCTCGGAGACCCGCTCGACAATGTCAACCATTGTGTCACGTCCCTCAGGAGTAGCACCGATGTCCAAAAAGACCAGCTCATCAGCATCCTCCTTATAATAGAAGGCAGCTAGCTCCACGGGGTCGCCAGCATCCCTAAGGTGGGTAAAGCTAGTGCCCTTAACTACCCGCCCTTGAGTAACATCAAGGCAAGGGATAATCCTTTTAGTTAACATTTGCTTACACCTTCTATTTGCTAATCTTCGCACAACCTTTAGCAGAGATTGCCACGTCGCTTGTGCTCCTTGCAATGACAGCAGGCTCAAGTGGCTTCTCCAAGCTGCCGACAATAGGCTCACCTCCCACGGGAATCCAGGCTCTGTCAAGGTCTGGACAAACAAGACGGATGGCTGATTCTTCCGAAGAAAGGTAAAGCACCGACCCTTTCATCCCTACGGTGAGTGGGCGTAACCTTATCCTGTCGGTAAGGCCAATCATCTCTCCTTGATGAGCGATGATCACAGTGAAAGGTCCGTTGAGCAAAAGACTGCCATATACTTGGCGCAGAGTCCGAAAGAGTCGTTGCTCTTCTGGGGAGCAGCGCTCTATCTGACTCCAGAAAGGAGGTGCTAATACCTTGGCTACTATCTCTATAGGAAGCCTGTGTCTTCGCATCAAAAGGTCCACTGCATAAATCACCACCTCGGTGTCGGTTTGCATAGTACAGTTGTAGCCAAACTGCTCTAAATACCGTCGATTTATCCCGTAAGAAGAGATTTCACCATTATGAACCACTGTCCAGTCCAGGATATTAAAGGGGTGTGCTCCGCCCCACCAACCGGGAGTATTTGTGGGAAATCTGCCGTGGGCTGTCCAGAGATAACCTTTATATTGATCCAGGCAGAAATATTCTGCTATCTCTTCAGGATAACCCACCCCCTTGAACACTCCCATATTCTTGCCGCTGGAAAAGACGAAGGCATCCTCTATCTTAGTGTTGATTTCCATGACCCTATCCACGACATAGTCGTCTTCTGACTGGCCGTTAGTTCCCTCGTTTTTCACTTCAAGGAAATAGCGCCATATTAAGGGAGGATTTACTATAGCTGGGGTTGGCCTGGTGGGCACTTCTTCATCGTGAATCACATGAAACTTTTGCTCGAGGAAATCCTCAGCTTTGGCTTGCCCATCATGACTCAGATACATTATGTGGAAAGCATAGTAGTGGGAATATTTGGGGTATAACCCATAAATAGCAAATCCACCACCCAGACCATTACCCCGAACATGCATGTTGGCGATAGCCTCCACTACGGGCTTGCCCGAAAATCGAGTCCCCGAAGTATCCATCATTCCAAAGATGGAACAGGCATCTATTACCTTATCATCCCGATAAAAGTTGTTTATCCTGCTTAGTTCTTTCAATGGCTTAACCTCCATAACAAGATACTTATTCGCCAATAAGGGTTTTCTCTTCAGTTTGAATAGATATAGCGCTTCGAAGAAGCAACCCTGCCTGTGTTTCCAACCGCTCTTGCCATAATGCCCGGGGGAAGAACGCCAGGCCGAAATTATCAGCTAAAAGTGACTGTTTAAAGCTCTCTACATTGACTCCATCTCTCATAAGACCGAAAATTATGCCCGACTTTTCAATAGTTCCCACGAATACCAGGCCCACTATGAGGTTATCTTTCAATATGACCTTTTGATATATATTGCCTTCCTGTTTGCTAATAGTTTCGTAGCCACTGTCATTGGGTACTGTTGGCATGCCAGCGGAGGTGATGTCAATTCCAAAATAGTTGAGCGAATTCATAGCTGTGCCGCTGGGGTATTTGGTGGGGATGCCGACCATGTTATAGCCGGCAATCATGCCTCCGATATAGGCATTAGGCCAGATGGGGGTAAGTCTGTTCTCTCCATACACGAAATCATAAGCTTCAGCTACATCCCCACAGGCATAAAGATCTGGGTGGTTTGTAGCCATATGATGGTCTACTACTATACCTCGGTTTGTTTCTAACTTAGCATCCAGTGCGAGCTCTAGGCGCGGTGATATCCCAATAGCCACCACCACTAAATCACAAAGTATCGTATCTCCATTATCCAAAATAACTTCTTTAACTGTCCCTCTCCCGCTGATCTTAACCACAGTATGATTTGTAATAATTTCCACGCCGGCTTGCTTAAGAACTTCTTCAGCCATTAAGGATGCCTGTTGGTCGAGGATGGTATTTAATATTCTTTCTTTCATTTCCACTACTATTACATCAACTCCTCGTTTCGTTAGAGCTTCAGCCAGACTAATTCCGATAAGCCCGCCGCCAATAACTACTGCCTTTCTGGCGTTATCCAGGAATCTGTCAACTGCCTTAGCATCATCAAGGTTGGTGAAGGTAAAAACACCTCTCTTGTCACGCCCTTTCATCCTAGGGAAAATGGGTTTCCCTCCTACGGCGAGTAGGAGCTTTTCCCAGGCAATCTGCTCGCTGTCTTCCAACCAAGCAGTCCGGTGATCTGGCTCTAAGTGCGTCACCTTCTTGCCGGGGAGAAAAAGAATATTGTTCTGGCTATAGAAATCAGGGGGACGGAATAATATTCCTTCGAGGGTTCGTTCTCCCGCCAGATATTTTGAGATAAGAGGTCGTGAATAGGCAGGATAAGGCTCTTCAGAAACGATAGTCAGAGCCCCTTCGTTATCTAAATGGCGTATGGCTTCAGCAGCTCCGATGCCACCAGCAGAGTTACCTATAATAAGGTATTTTGTTTGCATTTTTTATCTCCTGCTCAGTGCCATCTTCAAAAAGTTGGCATATATCTTTAATCCATCCTCACCACTTTTCTCGGGATGAAACTGAGTTGCGATCAGGTTATCCTTGATTACCATGCTGCACATAGACACACCATAGCTTGTCATGCCTGCCACAACCGACATGTCTTCAGGCTCAGCATAGAAGCTGTGGACAAAGTAAAAGTTGGCTTCATCTGGTATGCCCTCAAAAATGGGATGGGTAAGCCTTTGTTTTACCTGATTCCAACCTATGTGAGGGATTTTAAGACCCGGGGGCAGTTTTCTAACAATTCCCGGAATTACTCCCAAACACTCGTGCCAACCCCCCTCTTCGGTTCCTGAAAACAGTATTTGCAGCCCTACGCAAATGGCGAAGAGCGGTCGTCTTCGTTGTATCAGTTGCCAAATAGCATCGGTCATACCTAATTTCTCCAAGCTATTCATAGTATCGGCAGCGGCGCCAACACCAGGCAGGATGACTGCAACAGCATCAAGCACTTCGCCAGGGTCGCTTGTTACCTTCGGGTGGTACCCTATTCTCTTAATGGCGTTAGCGACACTGCGCAAATTTCCTGCACCGTAGTCGATTATGGCGATTACTTTATCCATGTCATTTCCTTTTCTCATCTGCGCCCAGCATAAGCGCTTCGTTGGGGCAGTTAATTACACAGGCGGGTATCTCCCGCCCGGGACAAAGGTCGCACTTAATAACAGTTCTTCTATTCAGGTCTCGGCTAAGCGCCCCGTAAGGGCAGGCTACTATGCACGTCCAACAGCCAATGCATTTTTCCATATCAACTGTAACCTTGTCACTTGTAGGGTCCTTATGCATCGCGCCTGTAAGGCAAGAATAAACACACCAGGGCTCAGGGCAGTGGCGACATTGAATAGGAAAAGAAATCTCTATATTCCTCTCCACACGCACACGAGGCAAAGGACGCGGAGTCTCTTTTTTAAATGCCTTGATTATGTCCTTAGATTGAGAGTGCTCTACCTGGCAATAAACCTGACACAGGCCACAGCCAATGCAGGCCTCTTCCTTAACATATACTATTCTCATGCTTCAAATCCCTCTTAATTATCTAGCATACGTCGGTAACTGTTTACCTATCTTAGCAACATGAAATTATTTTGTCAAGTTGTAACACAGATTTAACCTGTCTGTAATATTCTGGAAACATGAGAATTTTATGCTTTGGTTAAAAATGAGCATGGACATAAACCAAATCATAGAGCTGTGGAGAGGTTTATCACCCCGTTTGGCTAAAGCTATCCCTGGTCAAAAGCTTCCCAAGGATGAACATACTGATGAGAAAAGGGGCGATGAAGATAGCGAAGATAAAGCAATTGCCCCCATTGAAAGTCGTCGTGAGGAAAACGATGTTTAAAAAGAGGATTTCAAATGTCTATTGATACTGGCGACACCGCTTGGTTGTTAATATCCACCGCATTGGTGTTTCTTATGACTCCGGGTTTGGCCCTATTCTATGGTGGCATGGTGAGAAGGAAAAACCTTCTTGCCACTATGATGATGAGCTTCGCCATCATTGCTATGGTATCTGTCCTCTGGGTGCTTTACGGCTATAGTTTAAGTTTCGGCCCGGACAAAGGTGGTATCATCGGAGGACTCGACTGGCTCGGCCTTAAAAATGTAGGACAGGACCCTTCATCCGTGTACGCCACCACTGTTCCTCATCTAGCTTTCATGGCATTTCAGGCCATGTTTGCCATAATCACCGTAGCTTTAATCACTGGGGCTGTAGTGGAACGTATCAAATTTAGTGCCCTGCTCATCTTTTCCGCCTTATGGTTGACTCTGGTCTACTGCCCGGTGGCGCACTGGGTATGGGGTTCCGGTGGCTGGCTGGCTAAGTTGGGTGTCTTCGACTTTGCGGGCGGTATTGTAGTTCATATATCGGCCGGTGTTTCAGCATTGGCTTTAGCTCTGGTACTGGGACCACGTAAGGGATTCAAAGAAAAAGAGCCCATGGAACCGAATAATATACCTATGGTGGTGCTTGGCGCTGGCCTACTCTGGTTTGGCTGGTTCGGTTTTAATGCCGGCAGTGCCCTTACCTCCGGAGGTTTGGCATCCAGTGCCTTTGTCGCTACTAATACTTCAGCAGCGGCTGCGGCCGTTACGTGGATGATACTGAGCTGGATTTACCGGCGTCCTACCATACTGGGCACTGCCACCGGAGCTATTGCTGGATTGGCAGCAATCACTCCAGCAGCTGGATTTGTCCCACCCCTAGCGGGAATACCTATTGGTATCGTTGCCGGCGTGGTGTGTTACTATGCTATGCTCTTCAGAGCGAGGAAGATGGGGGTTGATGAATCACTGGACGTTTGGGCGTGCCACG
>DATBWO010000054.1:0-2716 GCA_036514775.1 Dehalococcoidia bacterium
AAGCCAGCTTTGCTTGAATGGGCTTGGCAGTGCGGAGTAAAGGGGCTAGATTATAAGGCCGTCAGGGATGATGCCGCATCGGTAGGTACATTAGCTCATTTTCTCATCATGTGCCACCTGCGGGATGAGAAACCGGATACATCGGAGTATTCGGCACAGGATATTGACCGGGCGGAGAACTGCTTAATCAAATATTGGGATTGGGAAAAGGATAACCCAATAAAACCCATACTGGTTGAAGCCCCTCTAGTTTCTGAAGTCTACGGCTTTGGCGGAACGATAGATTGTCTTGCGGAAGATTCACATAATGACCTCGTACTGATAGACCACAAAACCGGCAAAGCTATTTATCCTGAGATGTTCTATCAGTTGGCGGCTTATGCACAACTCTTGAGGGAACAAGAACCAAAGTGGGTTATTAAGAGCGCTCGGATATTACGAATTGGTCGGGATGAGAATGAGGGATTTGAGGAACAGGTTGTCTATAACTGGGGCAAGGCATTTGAGTTATTCAAGCATTGTCTAGCCGTCTATAAACTTCAAGGGGAAATAAGGAGGGGATAAAAATGACACAGGAAAGAGCACTAGCATTACCAGACGAACAGCAGTTCTTGCGGGATATTCACGCTATAAACCGCTTCCAGCAAGTAGTACATGCCACAATGATTAAGGGTTTGGATTATGGCGTGATTCCCGGCACACAGAAACCTACTCTTCTCAAACCAGGAGCCGAGAAGATAGCGAAGCTGCTTGGTTTGGCCGACCAGTATGAGATTATGGACCGGGGAGAGGACTGGCAAAAGCCATTCTTCCGTTATCTGATTAAATGCCGGCTGGTGCATGTTACGACCGGCACTGTCATCTCTGAGGGATTGGGTGAATGCAACAGCATGGAAAATAAATATCGGTGGCGGTGGGTCGAAGAACGCGACCTTCCTTCTGGCATTGACAAAACCAAACTCGTATCGCGAGAACGCAAGAGCAAAGCCGGCGGCCACTGGATGGTTTATCGGTTTGACAATGAAGATATTTACAGCCAGGTAAACACGATTCTCAAGATGGCAAAAAAGCGGTCTCTGGTGGATGCTGCTCTATCGGCTGGTAGACTTTCGGATGTCTTCACTCAAGATATTGAGGATATGAGCGAAGCCATTGAGAGTGAAGCCCAAGTAGTTCCAGCAAAACCCATCGCGGAATCTCATCCTGCAGGTGGTGAAGAAGAAGAGCAAGGGAAAGGCAAGGGGATAGAAAGTACTGCGCCGCCGTCCGAACTAGGGATAGATATGGTCTGGCTGCTCGAATCCCTAAAGAAAGTTCATTGGTCGGATTTTACTTTGAAGAGTTGGGTGAAGTCACAGAAATGGGGCGTGAATACTGACCGGCCTTTAGCCAATGTTCTGGCGGACCTTACTGCCGAGCAAAAGGAAAAGCTTGTAGACAAGATAACAGAACTGGTTGATGTCAGTTAAGGAGCTGACCGCGGCTTACGATACCTGTCAACCACTGACAGCTAAAGCAGTCAGCTTGTCCCTGCCCTTCCCCGAAGGAGAAGAACGAGACGATACGCGGGTTGACGACAGCGCACCAGGTAAGGATATACCGAACCTGGCAAGTTTACAGGAGGTTATCCTGATGGCTGAGAAAGTAACCCAAGCCACTCTTGAAGCCCGACGCCAAGCAGAGAGAGCCCTGCTCGGTGCTATCCTGCTTGAGGGTAGCGTCATAGATTCCCCCTGTATCCAGGAAGTGCGTCCACTCCTCAAAGTAGAGGACTTCCTGGACAGCCGCTTCTCTGACAACCTACACGCTCGCATCTTCAAAGCGATAAAGACGACGAAAGACCGGCCCAACGAAATAGGTGTCGCCGAGGAGATGAATAAAGAAGGGACATTACGGACGGGCGACTGCGCTTATCTCTGCTCTCTCATAGCCGACTGCCCCTCTTCACTCGACTGGCCCTACTACGTAAAGGCAGTACTTTCTTACGCTGGTAGACAGGTAAAAACTCAATATAGAGGGCTTAGAGTTGAACCAACCAACAATCATGGAGAAAATCGGGGGATATGATATTCAGTGGAACGAAGGATTGCTCGCCAAGGTTAGCCGCATCCATGTACATCAAGAGGGCAATGTAACCGGCGAACTCGAGCTCCTCCATTTAACGACCCCCAACGACACCAGAATCCTGATGCCCGCGTCGTCATTTAATTTTTCCTCAGACCAAACCCGAAGTAAATTTGTAAAGCAACTCGGCACAAAATGGCACGAGCAATACCCGGAACTGTCAGAGTCTTGGCCGGAGATTTTTGATGTTTTAGCCTATGAGGTACAGCAAAGAGCCCGCTTTGGAGAAAAAGTACAGGATGTCTGGCTTGAAGATGATGTGCCACCGCCCGAAATCTTGCTCGACCCCATCATCTACAAGGGCGTGCAGAATATCATCTTCGGGGAGAAAGGCACAAACAAAAGCACACTCTCCTATCTCTTCGGCGTGTGTCTGTTCCTGCCCTGGGATGACAACCCCCTAGAACTCGCGGTCACACCTAAATCAATCAAAACTCTAGTTCTGGATTACGAAACGGACGAGAGGGTCTTCCGCTACTGTCTCTCACGCCTCAAACGCGGTATGGACATCCCCGCAGCATCCCTGGCGTACCGGCGGTGCTATCTACCCCTTGCCGATGACATCGAGGCTATTGGCGGCTATGCCGACGAA
>DATBWO010000055.1:0-16577 GCA_036514775.1 Dehalococcoidia bacterium
ATGCCATCCTGACTGTTCATACTGACCAGCCGCCAGCCAAAATATGTCTGGCCAGCTTTGATGAAGAAGAAGATATCTGGTCAGAAAGCTACTGGCAGGCATGGTACGAGAACTTCGAGGGATATGCGTTACCTTTGCAGCGGAGACCTGAAGACCACGTCGAAGTTGGTGCTCCACCTGTAAAGACGGAAAACGGCTGGCTTTTGCTTTACTCTTACATCAGGGACTACTTCTCCAAATCTAGGGAACGGCTTTTGGGAGTAGAAGCAGTCCTTCTCGATTTAGAAGACCCATTTAAGATAATCGGAAAAATCGAGGTGCCCATTTTGGCACCGCAGGAATATTACGAAAGGATTGGCCTGGTACCCAATGTGGTCTTTCCCTCCGGAGCGCTGGTCAGGCGGAACCGCCTTTATATCTATTATGGTGCCAGTGACACCACCTGCTGCGCTGCTTCGACTAGACTCCCTCTCTTATTGGGGCTACTTCTAAAGAAGCCAAAATTACTGAAATTGCAGCGAGCACAAGAGAACCCCATTATTCAGCCAATCAAAGAGCATAGCTGGGAGAGTAAGGCGACTTTTAACCCTGCGGCCATATACCTCGGGGGCAAGGTGCATATCATCTATCGGGCGATGTCTGAGGACAACACCTCGGTCTTCGGCTATGCCACAAGCCAGGACGGAATCCATATTGACTATCGTTCGCCGGAGCCCATTTACGTCCCGCGCGAAGCATTTGAGCAAAAGCTCATGCCTGGTGGGAATTCGGGCTGTGAAGACCCGCGGCTGACCAGGATTGGCACCAGTCTCTATATGTTTTATACTGCTTACAATGGCCGGGAATTCCCCCGAGTTGCCGTGACCTCTATCTCCGTTACAAACTTCCTGAACCAAGAATGGAACTGGTCCAAGCCGGTTGTCATCACTCCTCCCGAAATTGACAATAAGGATGCCTTTTTGTTTCCGCAGGAACTGGGCGGAAAGTACGTCTGCGTTCACCGCTTTAGTAACGACATTGACTATGATTTCAGCCCCAGTCTGGATTTTAAGGGCAATGTCTGGCTCGATGAGCACCGCTGGATAGAGAGGAGAAGAGGGTGGTGGGATAGCGAAAAGGTGGGGGCTGCCGCTCCCCCGGTCAAGACCAGAAGAGGCTGGGTCATGCTCTATCACGGCGTCTCTGAGGACAGAATCTATCGTGTAGGGGCGGTGCTTCTTGACCTGAAAAAGCCGGTCAAAGTCCTTGCCCGGCTTGTCTATCCTATCTTGGAACCGGAAGCACCGTATGAGATTGAAGGCAATGTCCCGAATGTCGTTTTTCCGTGTGGGAATGTGATTCTGAAGGACACCCTTTACGTATATTATGGCGGCGGCGATAGGGTGGTCGGGGTAGCTACGGTGAATGTCAAAGAACTCTTATCTACTCTGGACCTGTGCCGGTTTTAGTCGGCGTATTATTCTTGCCCTGTGTGAGTCCCAAATTCCTTCGGGAGAGGAAAAGTAGTGCGTTATTGATAGCCGCTATCGTCGAAGCACAATCACTCACAATGTTCAATCCTACTAAATGAGGCTCCGTCATCTTCAGATTCACACAACAATTCTGATGTAAGGTGTAACAGTCTGGCACAAGCACCACTAATAGCACAGATTTCTTGTCTTCTTGGGCATCGCCAGAAATCGAATACTTACCCGAACTACTTGCCATACTTTAGCTTGGCATACAACATGCCACATCCTAGAACAAACGTTGTGGCATTCCAGATAATTATCGATGGCCGACCCAACACAATCCCGTAGGATAGCCAAAAAGCTATACCCAAAAGAAAGCAGACGGTGAATGGCAGGCTTATCTCATGGGCGCTCCTGAGTTTAAACAGACGCCATACTTGTGGGACAAATCCCAGTGTGGTCAAAGCTCCACCGATGAATCCCAGCAGTTCTTTCCAATCCAAGATAAACCTCCTTTTTTGCAAGTTGCAAGTTGCGACAGCTTGCCTGTTGCTTTTTCAAGCCGATATTTCTGACCGCCAATTATACCATTTCAAGCTAAGATTAGTGCGTTCTCGACCTCGTCCCGAACGGCAACAAAGGGGCGTGTTGTTTTGTTGCACACCTAAGAGGTAATGAGGAACACCTACAATCATCCACATTGATAATGGTTTAATGGGCCTTTATAATTCAATATGTTAGTAATTTTAAAGTAATGGAATAGGAGAAAACAATGGCTTCTGTGAACGATGTGCTGGACAAACTCCAGAGCAAGGCTCAGCCAGAGCAGTTAAAAGGAATGGCTAAATACGGGATAGCAGTTGAGCACAGACTAGGCGTATCGGTTCCTGAGATGAGAAAACTGGCTAAAGAGATAGGGAGAGACCACAAGCTGGCACTGGACTTATGGAGAACTGGAATAGCTGAAGCAAGGATTGTGGCTGGGATGGTCGGCGACCCGGCTAAGCTCACTGAAGAGCAGATGGAGGAGTGGGTGAAAGACATCAATTCGTGGGATGTCTGCGACCAGGTGTGCGACAATCTTTTTGAAAAGAACCAATTAGCCTGGAAGAAAATTGTCGATTGGTCTGAGCGGGAAGAAGAGTTCGTCAAAAGGACTGCCTTTTCTCTGATAGCTTGTCTGGCATGGCATGATAAGAAGGCGAGCGATGAGAAATTCATCGAATTGCTTCCTATAATAATACGAGAGGCTACGGACGAGCGTAACTTCGTCAAGAAGGCAGTGAACTGGGCTCTGAGAAACATCGGGAAAAGAAACCTCAATTTGAACCGGGCGGCAATAAATACTGCCAAGGAAATTCAGCGACTCGACTCAAAGGCTGCTCGCTGGATTGCTGCCGATGCCATCAGAGAACTTGAGAGTGATGCTGTTCAGCGTAGGCTCAAGAGATGAACGTCGCTGGTTTGCCTAGCGCTGCCACAGCCCAGGATAAACAGGGTCAATATCGTGGCATCGTTGTCACAAAAGGCTTCTTATCCTTCTTGCAGATTATCTGTGTTACATTGCGACCGGACATCGCGGCCGTAGGCAGGCCTCCACCGGGCTCAACCCACTGTCCGGCCATATAGAAGTTATCCAGCCCGGGGAGAGTTTTACTCATGCGCGCCCTCAGAGACTGGGCTGAGGGTAGCCACCCCTCATAACTACCCCGCCAGTTGCCAGTATATCTCTCCCAGGTCATAGGCGTGGCAATATCATGCATCTCCACCTTAGCGGCTAGCCCGGGGAAACGTCGGTCCAGCGCGGTAATCACCTGCTCGGCAATTTGCTCCTTCTCCGCACTATAGCGCTCAGGCTCTTGCCTTAGCTTCTCCCAGTAATCATAGTCTGTATTGAACTGGACTTTTAGCACTGTCTTGCCTTTTGGAGCTAGGGTGGGGTCAAAGTTATAAATCTGTACTCCCAACCTCTTATGCTCCTGCCCGGCAATAGTAACCGGCTTGTCCAGAGGGAAGATCATGCCGGCTACTGAGGACACGTTATCAAATGAGCGAGCGACCCCCAAGCCGATATATACCAGCGGTGGAAACAGCTTAGGATTATCGTAATAGCCCCGGATTTTCTCATCGGTGTATCTTCCATCGAGCATATCAAAAATGGTGGTGTGACCATCAGCAGCGGAGATAATGATATCGCCATGGTGCTCCGTCCCGTCAGCCAGCCGCACGCCAACCGCCTTATCATCCTTCATCAGGATTTTGTCAACCCTTGATTTGCAGTGAAGTTCACCGCCCAAACTAAGGTAACGACGCTCAATGGCATCGGACAGAGCCAAGCCACCGCCGATTAGATAACCGGCCGCCTTCTGGTGCAGCCAGACAAGCGTCATCAGCATGAACAACAGGGGAAAATCAGCGAAGTCAGCAATGAAGGCTGTGGAGAAAGCTTGACGCAGGAAGGGATTCTTGAGACGCCTAGCAAAATCATGGGACGAAACCTTGCCCCATTTTCTCATGAACCTTAACGAAGGAAACATGGTAAACATCATCTTAAGTCCGTCAATAGGGCTGTATAACTCAGGGGCTTTGTCTACTGGCATGCTCATATGAGTGCAGTTACGCACCCCCTTGATAAATTCTTCGATAACATCCTTGTCCTCCGGGGCAAGCTCTTTCATATGCTGCTCCAGACGGTCAATGTCAGCATAGACAGTAAAGACCTGGCCTCCCTCTCCTTCAACTGATATGTACTGCTCGTGGTCAACGATACTCCACCCCCGCGCCACCCCCAACTCCTCCCAAATATGATAGAAATTGTTTGCCGGGTTGGTCCCCACTAACCAGTCCATACAGCCGTCAATGGTATAGCCCTTGCGTTTCCACCCAGTACATACCCCACCAGTCTTGTCATGCATCTCAAATATCTGAGTATGGTAGCCATTCATCTGCGCGTAGCAGCCGGCCGACAGGCCGGTAATGCCCGCCCCGATGATGATTATTGACTTTTCCATCGTCGCCTCCGAGACCAATTCGGAAATCATTATACTACAAGAGCATGCGCTTTATCACCGATGAGGCAGCTACCTGACGCGCCTTTTGTTCAATCCAGTGCATTTTTAGGCGAACTGCTTTACCCGCTGAACGCTGCCGGCGTCTCACTATCTAGACGGAAGACTAGCTCACCAAGAATAATAATACCCATGGAATATTTTACCATCTATTCCCTTCAAGATTATGAAATGCTAAAATACGATGAACATAGGAAATAATTATGTGCAGAATGAAATATGAAAATGCAAGGTGAAAGGGATTACTACGAAGTCTTGGGCATCGCGCCAGATGCCAGCGCAGAGGAAATAAAAGAGGCGTATCGCAAGCTGGCTTTTCGGTGCCACCCAGACAGGAATCGGAAAAGCGAGGAAGCCCATAAAAAAATGCAAGAGATAAACGAGGCTTATGCTATTCTGTCTGATCCGATTAAACGCAGGGAGTATGACCTTCCCCGGGGGTATGGTAAGAGAGTGCCGAAGTTCAAGAAAGACAGCAAAGTGAAAATCAGTGTCAATTCTCTTTCACAGTATAGAGGCCGCACCGGAGTCGTAGATAAAGAACCTGTTCATGATGCCTTTCGCTTCTGGTATATGGTGAGGGTCGAGTCCAAAGGCTTGACGACAATCAGGCGCTTCCCTGAAGAAGAACTTGAGGAACCGGACAATTAGACAATTTGAGACATTAAGAATGTGCTAAGGAGAGAAATGCGTTATAGGTGTGTTACCTGCGGAATTGAATTCGATAGTATAGAACAGCTAGCCAGCCACAAGCGACAGCACCAAGCTAGTTCACGAAGCTCTTCAGGAGTAATCTGCCTGGGCTGTGGCAAAAACATCCCTCTGGAGCCATCCCAAGCTAACTACAGAGGGCCACTCACCTGCCCTAACTGCCGACAGACAATGACCGTCGTCACAGAAAATGGTGAGGTGTGTGTAGCTCGGCTTGGTTAGCAATGATTGGTATCCCAAGAGAAGCCGAGATATTAAATAGAAAGATAGTTCATGGAGATTAGATTAAACACACACGGTCGAAACTCACTGGCAACAAAAGTCTTTTTCAGCGACGAAAGTGGTTTTGAAGTCGCCTCTGTAATCGTGACAGGCAAGACCGATGCCGTCCTTATTGATGCACAGTGGACGTTATCAAACGCCCATCGAGTAATCGCAGAAATACTGGAAACGGGCAAATATCTTAAAACGATTTATATTACTCACGCGCATCCTGACCATTACTTTGGACTCGGCACCATCGCTGAGGCTTTCCCAGAAGCTCGGGTTATAGCGCTCCCGTCAGAAGCCCGTCTCATCAATAAACAGTTTTTCGGCAAAATCGAGCACTGGGAAAAAGTGATAGGAGCTATAAACGTACCCAGAAAAACAGCCAATATTGAGCCTCTTACCGAGAACTACTTCGAACTGGAAGGACAACGCATCGAAATTATCCCGAAAGTGATGGGGGACATGAAATACAACACAGTGGTCTGGATTCCTTCAATACGGACTCTTTACGGCAGCGACGTCCTTTTTAACCAGGCACATCCCTTTACCTGTGAGCTTACCGCGGAAGAACGCCAGCAGTGGATACGGGATATTGAGCGCCTGGAGAAAATGGACGCCGAGGTAATTATTCCCGGCCATCAAAAACCTGGAATGCCCTTCGACTCCGGTTCCTACGATTTCACCAGGGATTATCTTGTCGCTACTGAGGAGGAACTGGCCAGAACAAACGATGTTGCCGGTTTTTATTACGCCATGGTTAAACGCTTCCCCGAGGCCAACCTCTTTATTAGCAACGAAATGAACGCCAATGTGTTCAAAGGTGGATTGGATTGGAATTGGCGGGAATATTAAAGTATGGTGTCCCCGTGATTCTAGTTACTACTGGGGACCGAGCCAAAGGTCGTCTCTAGAGCCCTAATCCTCGAAAGGGCATGGCACTTTTCTGATGATTGTGTTGTAGCGGTGCCCTTGTTCAAATAGGTTGGTTAAGCAGTAAAGAATACAAACAAGTTCCAGAAAACGATGATTGTATAAAATGCCAAAAATACCACTGTAATTGTATATACAAGTCTGGGTTTTGCATTGTATTTAATCCATAAAAGTAACGTGGCTAAAAACGCGGCTGATACCTTTATAGCCAGAAACAACTCATGGCTTACCCAAGCTCTCAAGAAAGGATTCGCTTCTATGCCGTGTCCACCTCCGACCAGAAACTCGGTTATCAAGCCGTCCGCAACTATTATGCAAAATAAGGCGTAGAAGGTGTATCTAACGGTCCGACTTTCAATATGAAGAAACCTGGGTACTTTCAATACATTCATGTTCATCAAATATACGAAAATAAATACTCTGGTAACGTATTTTCAATGTTACACACAGGTCAACTTGGAGTCAATAGCGCTTTAGAGTGAACAAAGGTACTGGTTTTGTTATTCTGCAACAGAAACTGAAATGTTACTTTGGAGGCAACAATAGGGTTGAGGAATTAACTTCGACCCTGTTCGGTTTGAGGAAAATTAGAGTTGCCCACTTTTACTCTAGGATGACTTTCCTATTTGGTATGGCTATACTTAACATCAAGCTCAAATGGAAAATCTAATAAGGAGGTAACAGTGGCAAAGAAACCATATCACCAGAAAATATCAGGCCGAAGAGAGCAGCTTGGCCCCTACCCTATGGAAAGACTGAAAAGGGTTAATCAGCCCACAACCCGAATCACCGACGATATCCCCAGATTCGACGAACGAGAGCACGGCTTTGCCCGCGCTATGCGTGGTGATTTCGGACCCCGCCTTGCCCGCGAATTTGAACGTTTTATTAATAAACACCCTCTAGGGGCAGCCTTCACCAAGATGGTTGGCCACATGGTCCCGCTGGTCGAAGGCGAGGTAGCCCAGGCAAAAGCTCCCCTCCCCGAAGACCCAAAGGCCTTAAGCCAGCATATAAAGCGGCTGGGGTACTTTCTGAGGGCTGATATTGTCGGCATCTGCCGTCTGCCACAATACGCCGTGTACAGCCACGACTTGGCCGATAATCCGGTGGAACTCAACCACAAATACGCCATCCTGCTCGTGGTCGATCAGGATTTCGATACCATGTGCGGCTCCACGGGGGATGACTGGATTTCTGGTTCCCAGAGCTTTATCGGATACTCAACCAGCGCCTTTATCGCCTGTATTATGGCCGACTACATAAGAAAGTTGGGGTACCCGGCCCGAGCTCACCATGTCTTTAATTACCAGGTACTGGTTGTGCCCCTGCTTCTCCTCGCTGGTATCGGTGAGCTGTGCCGGGCCGGTATTGTGCTTAACCCATTTCTGGGAACCCGCTTCAAGGCAGCGGTGGTTACCACCGACCTGCCGCTGGAGCTGGATAGCCCGGTCGACTTTGGCCTCCAAGAGTTTTGCCGAAAATGCCTCACGTGCGCCACTGAATGCCACGCCAGAGCTATCCCTGATGGCGAAAAGGTTATGCTAAACGGCTACGAAAACTGGCGATTTGATGCCGACCTTTGCAGCAAATACAGAATTGGCAATCAGGGCGGCTCGTCATGCGGACGCTGCATCAAGTTCTGCCCCTGGAATAGGCCTGAAGGCTGGACCCTCAATTTAGTAAGGTGGATGTCGAAACATGCTCCGTTCCTGGACGGGTTCCTGGTTAAGATGGATAATGTCTGGGGTTACGGCAAACGGGACGAGAAGTACAAATGGTGGCTTGACCTGGAGGAAGTTGACGGGGCTTTGAAAATTCCCAAAAAATCTCACTAAGGCAACCGTATGGTCAGTAACTTAAACAAGCGCCACTTTAAAGCCAAAAGGTAGACATAAGCTTGAGTAAGAACTAAAATTTAGCTTCAGTGCCAGCGTAGCTCAGAGGTAGAGCAGCGGTTTTGTAAACCGTCGGTCGTCGGTTCGAATCCGACCGCTGGCTGAGAATCCGTTCAGCAGCATTTCCCCTAAAAAGATATTTTTGTTATAATTCGCAAATTATATAGAAATCAAAGGCTATCCTGCTTTATCATGAAAGCAACAAATCCGGATAAGGATATAAAGGGTGCCGTAATAGGGAGCGGTGGAGACCCCCTCAAATCTTGCTATCAATGTGGTTTTTGTACCGCCATTTGCCCATGGAACCTTGTCATGAGGTTTCCGGCACGTTTTGCCACCCGAAGGCTTATTCATCAGGCACAGCTTGGTCTGGTCGACTTTAAATCCGATGATATATGGATGTGTACTACCTGTATCGCCTGTGCTCAGCGATGTCCTCGTGGTGTGGAAATTACAGATGTCATGAGGGCTCTGCGTAGGGTCGTTGTGGGACTGGGTGTGGCCAAGGTACCCGACTCACTTAGAATCACACTTAAAAATATTGCTGGGGCTGGTAATCCTTTGGGAGAGGAACCGGGGAAACGAGCAGATTGGGCAAAGGGTTTGGATGTGAAAATTCACACCCCAGGCACTGAAATATTATACTTTCCGTGTTGTATTCCCGCATATGACACAAAGGTCCAGGGAGTCGCCCGGGCTGCAGTTAATATCCTTAAAAAGGCTGGGGTAGATTTCGGCATCCTGGGAGCTAAGGAGGTTTGCTGTGGCGAGAGTGTCCGCAAAGCGGGTGACGAGGCCTTGTTCCAAAGTTTAGCCCAGAGTAATATTAACGCTTTTAACGAAGCTGGTGTTAAGAAAATTGTTACTACTTCGCCCCATTGCTATAGCACCTTTAAGAATGAGTACTCCAAGCTGGGAGGTAATTTTGAGGTGTTTCACTTCTGTCAATATTTAGCCAAACTTATTCAGGAGGGGAAGCTAAAATTTACCAAAGAATTAAAGAAAAGAGTTAGTTATCATGACCCGTGTTACTTGGGGCGTCATAATGGTATATACGATACGCCACGGGAAGTCCTCAAGAGTATCCCGGGCTTGGAACTGGTGGAACTCCCCAATTCCGGTGAGAATAGCCTTTGCTGCGGTGGTGGAGGAGGAAGGATTTGGATGGATACCAAAAAGGAGGAAAGATTTTCTAACCGAAGGGTGGAGGAGGCTCTTAAGGTTAAGGCAGATATACTGGTTACCTGCTGCCCTTATTGTATTACCAATCTAATGGATAGCGCGTTAACTATAGACAAAGATAACGTCCTGGAAATCAAGGACATATCAGAGCTGATTCAAGAGGTGATTTAATCGAACGCTGATGAGAGATTGGTTGAAAGACCTTGCGCTCATAGGAGGTTGACATGAATAAAACTAGCCTTGTTGTCGGTGGCGGTATTGCTGGTATTCAGGCTGTGCTGGATATTGCTGAAGCTGGATACAAGGTTATTCTGGTAGAGAGGGAGCCTCGGATTGGTGGGCATATAGCTGAGTTTGACAAGGTCTTCCCTACTCTGGATTCCGCCCTGGATATCCTTACCCCAAAGATAAGAAGGGCAGAGTCTCATCCCAACATTAAGCTGATGACCTCTAGTGAGATTGAGGAGGTTTCCGGTCATATTGGCGATTTCAAAGTCAAAATACGGGACAAGGCACGCAACAACCTTACCGAAGTAAGCGTAGGCGCAGTGATTCTAGCTACAGGCTATGATGTCTTTGACCCCTCGGTCATCACTCTATACGGTTACAAGGAATACGATAATATACTCACCAGCCTTGAATTTGAACGAATGTGTAGTGCTACGGGGCCAACTGGCGGCCAAATTCTGCTCAAAAATGGCAAGCCCCCGGAAAGTGTAGCTATTATACATTGTGTTGGCAGTCGAGATAAGAATTATCATGAGTATTGCTCACGAGTATGCTGTATGTATGCCCTCAACTATTCCCATCTGATTATGGAAAAAACGAAGGCCCAAGTATACCAAATGTATATCGATATGCGTTGTGTTGGCGAAGGCCATGAGGAATTCTATAATCGCCTTTCCGAAGAAGGCGCGAATTTCATAAGAGGCAAGGTAGCCAAGGTTACTAACCAGGCCCTAAACGAAGAAGAAAAGGGGAAGTTAATTGTTTGTGTTGAGGATACCCTGTCGGGCGGAATACTCCGTGTGCCGGTGGACATGGTTATCCTGTGTGTTGCCATTGAGCCGAGGGCTGATGCTGAGAAAATTGCCAATCTCTTTTCTATCGGCCGAAGAAAGGATGGCTTCTTCATGGAGAAACATGCCATGCTTGAGCCGATAGCTACATCAGCCGATGGAATTTTTATCGCTGGATGTTGCCAAAGTCCTAAGGACATCAGCGATACGGTAGCCCAAGCCACGGCAGCAGCTTCAGAAATCTTGATTTTCCTATCGCAAGGCAAAGGCTTGAGCAAAAGGATAAGAGGTTAGTTAAGCACCAGGACTAATACTAATGGACAAGCTAGACCCAAAACTTAAAAAGGAGATTGCGACACGGTCTGGGGAGGTCATAAGTTGCATTCAGTGCGGCGCCTGCACCGGTAACTGCCTACTGGCAAACGTGGATGCCAGCTTCAATCCGAGGAACGTGGTCCGCATGGTCATGTTAGGGATGAGAGACTATTTCCGAGAGCACCCTGAAGTCCCTTATGCGTGCAACATTTGTGAGTTATGTAAGGGTGTTTGCCCCCGCGGACTGAACATTTCCAATTTATGTTTAGCACTTCGAGAGCAATTGGTAGAGGAAAAAATTGGTCCACTGCCCGGACATAAAGTCATACAAGATATTAAGAATTTTGTCCAGTCCCCCTCCTTCACCCTGACCCTCCCTGACCCTGATGCCGCTAAATGTGAACGGGTCTGGTTCCCGGGCTGTAGTTTGGCAGCATATTCACCCTCCATTGTTATTAAGGTCTGGGATTATCTCAGGGAAAAGCTACCAGGCACGGGGCTCATTCTGAGATGCTGTGGCGCCCTTTCCCACAGCCTGGGCGAAGGGCCTCAATTTCAGGGAATGACGCGAGAACTGGAAGAAGAGATGAACAAATTAGGAGCGTCAGAGCTAATTACTGGTTGTCCAGAATGCTATTACACTATTAAGCAGACTGCACCCAAGTATCGACTGAGAGGCTTATATGAGGTAATTGTGGAGAACGGGCTTCCCAAGGAGTACAAGGGTAATGGTCAAACCTTTTCTCTCCACGACCCTTGTAAAACCAGGTGGGATAAAGAGTGGCACGAAAGCGCTCGAACTCTGCTCACTCTTATGGGCTATAAGATAGAGGAAATGAAACATTCCAGAGAGCTAACCTACTGTTGCGGGCAGGGAGGGTTGAGCATCGGTCTCAATCCCTTCCGCGTATTCAACGTGGCTACAGAAAGATTAACTGAGGCTCACTTCGACATAGTTTCCTACTGTGCAGGTTGCCGTGAGACTTTCTCCCTTGTCCGGCCTAGTGTGCATATTCTTGACCTCCTGTTTAACCCTGACTGGGAAAAGGATAAAACAAAAAAGGCAGATTCAGTAGAAACAAGAAGGAAGAACCAAGCAGCGCTAAAGTCGCAATTGGAATCGAGACAAAAATCATAAGGTGGAAAGAGGCATTCCCCAGGTAGCTAAGCAGGACGGTCAGACCTTCACTCTTCATGATTCTGGCAAGGCTCGACAGCACAAAGGCTTACGCGATAGCGCTAGAAATCTGATTGCTCCTACGGGTTATCAGAAAGATTAAAAACGTCTTAAGAAGCGAGGTGTCAATATGTCCTGGGAAGAGATAAAGTTGCAGGTGAGCGATGAGGTAAAGAAGCTGCTGGAGGATAGGCATATATCAGAGGAGGAGGTGAAGCAGGTAATAGATTTTGCCGAGACCGGGGGTGAGAAGCTATACCAACCAGAGGCAAACAGGTACCTGGCTAAAAAAAGGCTTAAGGAAGTGGTAATCTACGTCGAATATTCTACTGATGAAAAGGGCTACATAATCCATACGGCTTATTCACATAGGTCGAAAATAGGTGGGGAGTAGAACAAATGGCAAAATGGTATTGCTTTAAATGTAAAGAGGAAATGGAAGAGGGTGAGGTAAACCTAGTCTATAAGGATCTGAAGTTACCAGGAGCTTTGGGAGTTAAATGTCCTAAATGTGAGGCGCAATATCTACTGGAGGAATTCGTGCTCTCACAAGTAAACGAAGGTGAGAAAATGCTGGAGTCAAAGTAAAATGTAAGCACATATACTCCGCAGGTAATAGCTAAAGGTATGCATGGAATTAGCATCAGATAATGTAACTTTTGAGTCCCTCGTCCAATTCTGGGGAATGCGTCCCGGCAGACTTGAACTTACCAGGCAAGCGGCTAAAGTTGCTAAGCTTGGCGAAGGTTGGTCAGTTCTAGAGGTGGGTTGCGGAAATGGAATATCAGCCCTCTTTTTATCCCAACAATATGCTTGTAACGTCATCGGTATTGATGTTTCAGATAGGATTATTGCATCGGCTAACCAGCAAGCCGGGGCTCAAGTATTGCCTCGCCGAGTGCAATTTTTGGTAGCGGACGCCATGCAGTTGCCCTTCTCAGATTATACATTTGATACCGTGATGTGTGAAGCTGTTCTTTCCGGCCTTGTAGACAAAGAAAAGGCCGCTAGAGAGTTTCATCGTGTCTTGAGGTGTGGCGGAAAGGTAGTAATAACAGATTTCGTACTTCGCAGAGAAATAGCCCAGGAGCTTCAATGCCAAATTACTTTCCTTCCCTGCGCAGGGGCAAAACGGCTGGAAGAATACGTCAGTCTCTTCGAAAAGGCGGGCTTCCAAAATCCCTACACTGAAGACCACCCGGAGGAAATGAAAATGATAGGTTATTGGATAGCTCTCAACTACGGTTCCGTTGCGAAGTTCTTCGCCAAGGTTGCAACAGGGATGCATTGTCTGGGTAAAGACGGTGGACACGGTGCCATATCTACTGAGGCTTACCAAGAGTTTTTCAGTCAAATAACGTTTGGGTACGCTCTTATCGCTTTGACCAAGCCGTAGACAAGCAATTTTCCACCACCTCCTAAAAGGAGTGTATCTCATATATAGCTAGAGGTTGAGCAAGATGAAGAAAGTACTGGCTAAGACAGAGAGCCTGTGCCCGGTTTGCTTAAGCCAAATACCGGCCCAAAGGGTAGTAGAGGGGAGAGATGTTTATCTGGAAAAAGATTGCCCTGAGCACGGTAATTTCAAGGCTCTAATATGGCGAAACGCCGAGCTTTACCGTACTTGGAGCCAGTACAGCCAGCAGGCTGTTGGTCCTAAAAAGAAGTTTACTGATATTGCTCAAGGCTGTCCCTATGATTGTGGCCTATGCCCCAGCCATGAGGCAGACACCTGCACCACTGTAATGGAAGTCACCCACGACTGTAATCTCAATTGTCCCATCTGCTTTGCCTCTGGCAACGAAGGCCTCCGCTTCGAACCGGATATTGATGCAATTCGAGGAATGTATCAAACCATCATAGAAGCCGGTGGACCTTGCCCGGTGCAAATGAGTGGTGGAGAACCTACCTTACGGGACGACCTGCCCGCCATTGTGGCGCTAGGTAAGGAATTGGGGTTTTATCACATTCAGATAAATACCAATGGCATCAGAATAGCTCAAGATAAGGAATATCTTGTAAGGCTAAAAGAGAGCGGTGCTGACTTGATATACCTCCAGTTCGATGGCGTATCCGGCGACGTTTATCATACTATCCGGGGTAGAAACCTGTTCGACCTCAAGGTTCGAGCGATAAGTAACTGCGCTGAGGTGAAGATAGGGGTCGTGCTGGTGCCCACAGTGATTCCCAATGTTAATCTTCACCAGCTAGGCGAGATCGTCCAATTTGCCAAAAAATGGATACCTACAGTGAAGGGTATCCATTTCCAGCCGGTTAGCTATTTTGGCAGGTATCCCCGGTCACCGAAAGACGAAGAGAGGGTAACCTTATCAGATATTCTGGATGGGTTAGTAGTCCAGACCAGGGGCGAACTCAAGAAAGCGGATTTTGTGCCCCGCAGATGTGAGGACTCGCATTGTTCGTTTAGTAGTTTCTTTGTACTGATGGAAGATGGTAAATTACAAGCACGGACAAACATCGCCCAAGAATCGGTAAGCGGATTCGGCTATAAGAAAGACCCCCCGTCAGTAACAGCAAGAAGGTTTATCAATAGACGCTGGAGATTGGTTGATGAAGAGGCAGAACAGACTGAGAAAGGGTGCGGTCAGTGCTGCGGACAAAATCAAGACTCCTGGCTACGTTTCAGAAAAAGAGAGGGCCTGTATTACCTGACGATTACCGGCATGCCCTTCCAGGATGTATGGACCCTCGATTTGGAAAGGCTAAAGAGGTGTTGCGTTCATGTAGTAACCAACAGTAAGCGATTAATACCCTTATGCGCCTTTTATGTCACCAGTATTACCGGGGAAAGGCTGTACCAGAACCTTCCCACAGACACGGCATTGTCTCTCACGGATTAGGAAATTCATCTGGATAAAGGTTATGGGATGAAAGAGACACTGAAAGAAACAGAGAGCCTATGTCCAGTTTGCCTGAAGAGGATACCGGCGGAGATAGTTGCTGAAAATAGCAATGTCTATCTGGAGAAAAGCTGCCCCCGACATGGCGATTATAAAGTTATCATCTGGAGGAATGACGCTGAACATTATCTTAAATGGGCTGATTTTGGTGGTGATAGAATTCCTGAAGGTCCCCAGAAGAGGCTGACCGGGCATGATGGGGGTTGCCCCTACGACTGTGGTATTTGCCCGGACCATGAGCAAGACACCTCTTCCGCAGCCATTATGACTACCAACAGGTGTAACCTGCATTGTCCTATTTGTTTTACCTATGGCGACGAAAGACCTGTCTACGAGCCTTCCCTGGATAGCATTAAAAGGATGTATCAAGTCGTGCTGGATACTTGCGGGACATATCCTATAGAACTGTGTGGTGGAGAACCAACCGTCCGGGAGGACCTGCCTCAGGTCATTGCTATCGGCAAGGAGATGGGCTTTAATCATATCCAGATAAATACCAATGGCATCAGGTTGGCTAAGGACAAGGAATATTTATATGAATTGAAGGAGGCAGGGGCTACCACTATCTATTTGCAGTTCGATGGTGTAACTGATGAGGTGTATCGTTATATCCGAGGCGCAAATCTCTTTGACCTCAAAGCCCAAGCTATAAATAATTGTGCTGAGGTGAAGATAGGGGTGACCCTGGTACCAACAATCATCCCCAATGTTAATTTTGAGCAAATAGGAGACATCATCCAGTTTGCTAAGAGATGGGTGCCCACGGTAAAAGGAGTTTACTTCCAGCCAGTCAGCTACTTTGGTAGATACCCTGAAACACCCGATGACCAGGATAGGCTGACTATACCAGATATACTCAGTGCCCTTGAGGAACAAACTCAGGGAGAGTTGAAAGAGAGCAACTTTATGCCTCCTGTCTGTGAGCACCCTCACTGCTCTTTTTCAGGTTTCTTCGTATTGATGGATGGGAAGTTATTACCAATCAGTCACTTTGAACCAAGACAAATCAATGAAGATGGGGCTGAGCACTCCCGACGATTTGCCAAGCGATATTGGAGATTTGTTGCGGAAGATGAGGTACAACGCTGCTCGTTGCCTCAACATAAACCAGCTCCCTTTAGCGCTTTATTACAGCGCCTTCAAAGGGAGTATTTATACATTTCAGGCATGGCCTTTCAAGATGTGTGGAATATCGACCTTGAAAGGCTGAAGAGATGCTGTATTCACATCGTTACTTTTACAGGGAAGATGATACCATTATGCGCTAAATACTTGACCAGTGTTGACGGGCAGCGGCTTTACCCGGGAATAGCATAGTTAGGAGGCAAATCAAATGGCCAAGCGAATTTCCTTACAGAAGTCACTCAGCAAGATACTTAAACAAAGGATAAGGGAGGCTCCGGAGTACCGAAAACATATTGCTAAGAAAAGCCTAGAGAAAATAACCAGAAGCGACCTCGAGGATTTTCAGCTTTTCCAGCTTCAGAATACATTGCACTATGTTTATGACAAGAGCCTGTTTTACCGAGAACTATTCAGCAAAAAGGGGATAGAGCCAGGTGAAGTCCGATCCCTGGCTGACTTGGCCAAGCTTCCCTTAACTGAGCCCAAGGAATTGGCCGAGACACCCCTGAG
>DATBWO010000056.1:0-3971 GCA_036514775.1 Dehalococcoidia bacterium
GGTAATGAAAATAGAGTCCCACAATCACCCTTCAGCAATTGACCCATATCAGGGTGCGGCCACAGCAGCAGGCGGCGTTATAAGGGATATCTTTACTATGGGCGCTCGCCCTATAGCTTTGCTCAACTCTCTTCGTTTTGGTCCTTTAACTGAATCCAATAACCGCTACTTGCTCAATGGAGTTGTCAGTGGACTTGCCGACTATGGAAATTGTCTGGGAATACCTGGTGTGGGTGGTGAAGTATTTTTTGCTGATAGGTATACCGGTAATCCGTTAGTTAACGGCTTATGTTTGGGCATTTGTGAAAAAGGTAAGCTGGTCAAAGCCAGGGCTAGTGGGGAAGGCAGCTTGTTAATGGTGGTGGGATCTGACACAGGTCGTGATGGGATTCATGGCGCTTCTGGTCTAGCGTCGCGTACTTTTGGGGCTGAGCCAGAGATAAAATCAGTAATCCCGGCAGGCAATCCTTCTCTGGAGAAGTTGCTCATCGAGGCATGCCTTGAATTAGCTCAGACTGATTGGATTGTAGGCATGCAGGACTTGGGGGCTGCCGGGCTAACAAGCTCCACTGTGGAGTGTGCGGCTAAAGGTGGGAGCGGAGTGGAAATAGACGTACTTAAAGTGCGTCGTCGCGAAGAGAATATGACTCCCTATGAAGTAATGCTCTCAGAGTCGCAGGAGAGAATGCTGGTGATTGTGAAGAAGGGTTGTGAGGATAAGGTGAAAGCCCTGCTCGATCGCTGGGCAATTCACTTTGATATCATTGGTCGGGTTACCGATACTGGCTTAGCCGTGGTTAGAGAAGGGGGAAAAATTGTTGCTGAGATTCCCGTGAATTTGCTGGTCTCCCCACCCTTCTATCGCAAGCGGAGTAAGAAGCCAGCATGGCTTGCAGAGCTTCAATCCTTCGATGTGAATGCTGTCCCTGACCTTAAGCCCAGGCAATGCAGTTCTGTTTTGCTCCGTTTACTGGCTTCTCCTAATATTGCCAGCAAGGAGTGTGTCTATCGCCAGTTTGATTATCAGGCGATGGGTAATACCATAGTTCCCCCTGGTAGCGATGCTGCTGTATTGCGTATCAAAGGGACCAAGAAAGGTATTTCCTTAACGGTCGATGGCAATGGGCGGTATTGCTATACTGATCCTTTCCTAGGTGGGGTGATTGCTGTGGCTGAAGCTGCTCGGAATTTGGTCTGTAGCGGGGCTAAACCTGTAGCTGTTACCGATTGCCTTAACTTTGGTAATCCAGAAAAACCTGATGTTTATTACCAGTTGAAGGAATGCATAAAGGGGATGGCACGAGCTTGTCGGGAGCTAAAGATTCCTGTGATAAGTGGCAATGTTAGCCTTTATAATGAGAGCAAAGGCGAAGCTATCTATCCCACTCCAATAGTAGGTGCGCTGGGGATTGTGGAGGATATAAACAGACATTGCACTATATCTTTTAAAAAGGAAGGTGACTTGGTATTTCTACTGGGTGAGTCCTTGCCCTTGACCAGTAGCTCTCAATTGCCAAGCTACAATGGCATTGGTGCCAGCGAATACCTGGAATTGGCACATGGCTTAGTGAGAGGGAAACCCGGCATTGATTTGGATATGGAGAAAAGGGTGCAGCACTGCTGTCTGGAGGCTATAAAGCGGGGGTTTATCAAGTCAGCCCATGATTGTTCTGATGGTGGCTTACTGGTGGCTATCGCTGAAAGTTGCATTACTGGCGATATCGGCTTTAAAGGCGAGGGCTGGAAAATGCCTGCTCGCCGAACAAGTTCTTTGGCAGGCGAGAAGGGGAGATTGGATTCAGCTTTCTTTGGAGAGCATCAATCACGGATCATAGTGTCAATATCGGGTGATTCGGCGGTTAAATTAAATAAGGTAGTCAGAAAATGGAGGGTGCCGTTGACTTTGCTGGGGAGAGTTGGTGGAAGGCGTCTCGTGGTGGAGGGCTATATTGATCTACTTTTGTCCAAGGTGGAAAAAGCTTGGCGTAGCGGCCTTAAGCGGTTATAGTTGAAATGCAAAAATACAGAGCAAAAAGCAAAAGTTTTGTTTTTGAGTTGTCATTTTGATTTTTACCTTTGCCCTTTAATTTTTTGAAGATCATGGAAGTTTCTCCATTTCGAGGTATACGCTATAACCAGAGGATAGTCGGAGATTTAGCCCAGGTCCTTTGTCCTCCCTACGATGTTATCGCCCTTGGGCAGCGGAAACTTTACTACGAAAAGAGCGATTACAATGCTATTCGCATGGAATCCCCCGCTGAAAGCCTGGAGCCGACAGATGATAGCTATCAAAGAGCAGCTATTACCTTTCAGCAATGGCTGAAGCAAGGTGTTCTTCAAGCCGATAGGGTATCCAGTTTCTATTTGCATGACCATCATTTTGATTACTCAGGCGAAAAGAGGGTAAGGCGTGGGCTGATAGCTCGTGTCAAGCTCGAACCCTGGGGCAGCGGTATATATCCTCACGAGGAAACATTTTCTAAAGCCAAAAGCGACCGTTTGCAGTTAATGCGAGCTTGCCGCGCTAGCTTCAGCCCATTGTTTTCTCTCTACCATGATTCTGAGCAAAAAACTGCCTCGATATTGTCCCGCATAGCACAAGAAAAACCACTAATGTCATTGCGAACGAAGCGAAGCAATCTCCTTGACTCTAACGAAGCTCATACTCTGTGGGCGATAACTGACCTGGAAGTCAAGCGGGAGCTAAGCCAGTTTCTATCCTCTCAGCCCATTTACATTGCTGATGGTCATCACCGCTATGAAACAGCGTTGACTTACCAACAAGAAAGAACACAAGGTCAATCTGATGGCTGTAAGCTGGCAACTGAAGCCTTTAACTATGTGATGATGGAGTTAGTCGACTTCTCTGACCCGGGACTGGTTGTTCTACCTCTGCACAGACTGGTGCGCGGTATAACGCCTTCAAGCTTAGTGAGGCTGGGAGATCGACTCAGGAGATTCTTCGTCCTTGAATCCGTTCCTTTCAAAACTGGTAGCTGGCGTCTGCCAGCTGATAGCTGCTTAGGAATCCTGGGTTTACAGCCTGGCTCGTTGGTCATATTGAGGCGGCGGCAAGATATTTCCCTTGAGGCCCTGATGCCTGGTAACAGGTCCCGAGCTTATCGGGAGTTTGATGTTAGCATTCTTAATCATATTATTTTGGATAAGATGTTGGGGCTCACTTCAAAAGAAAACGTCGCTTATACCGTGGATGTGAAAGAAGCTTACCAGCAGATAAAGGACGGGAAATATCAATTAGCTTTCCTATTAAAGCCTCCGCAGCCGGAGATGGTCAAGGCTGTTGCCGATGCTCAAGACAGAATGCCGAGCAAATCAACTTATTTTTACCCTAAGCTCCCCGCGGGTTTAATCATTAATCCTCTGGACTGACTGGGTTTGCAAAGAGGCTATCTATAGCTTTACTGCTTTAGCGCTGTAAATACCGGAAAGGGCACGTATCTCCTGTAGCTGCTCTTCACCTAGTGGTTCATCGAGAGCTAAAATCATGAGGGCTTTACCCCGGGGCTGGAGTCGGGATAAGTGCATGGAGCTGATGTTGATGTCGGCTTTGCCGGTTATATTACCGATGGCGCCAACAAGTCTGGGTCGGTCAAGATGGTCGCAGAAAAGGAAATAGCCCCCGGTGGGTACGATATCCATCCAGAAGTCATTGACTTGCACGATATGAGTCTCACCATCTCTAACTGTACCCGATATTGTAGTGGTTCCTACATTGGTATTGACCTCTAGGGTAAGCAAGTTGGCATAATTTTGGCATATTGCCTCTTTTTCTTCGCTGATCTTCAGGCCATGCTGAGCGGCGATAAGGCCAACGTTGACCAGGTTGATTCTTTCCTCGCTTGTTTGTTGCAATAGCCCGCTGATGAGCGCCGTCTTAATAGGATTGCAATCGTAATTACTTACTCCGCCGCTATACTTGATGTGTGTTGAGTTTATTTGCCCCTCCATTA
>DATBWO010000057.1:0-5881 GCA_036514775.1 Dehalococcoidia bacterium
GCCGGGGTTGGTTATGGTATAGGTATAGTTGATGGAATAGCCTTCATATTCCCATAATTCACCTGTCTTATTTATAGCAATGGCCGGCCGCAGGATATCAACACTGGCGCTATCCCAGGCGATTATTGTCCCGGACCCAGAGTAGGTACCGGCAGCCGCAGCGGTATTGACCAGCGGGCTAGGGTCATCGCCACTTACCGTATAGTTTGCAGCAAATATCCAGGTCTCACCGACGTCGAGTCTGCCATCGCCGTCGGTATCACCGCTCTGGTAGGTAACTTGCTCAATCACATCATCAGTAACTGACACGTTTGACAACGGTAGATCGCCGGGGTTAGTAACAATATAGGTGTAGGCAATGAATTCGTAGTCATGCACCTGTGTGACGTTAGCCGTCTTCTCTATTGCAATATCGGGGAGCGGTGTAACGCCTCCGCCGCCTCCAGTCCTTGATTGTACGAGCTGCGGTGGCTGACCGGGTGTAATAATACATTTTCGCCCCTGAGGGATCTTTAGTTCTACACCATTCGCAATGACCCATATATTGCCCTCAAAATTAGTTACCCAGGTTACACCGCCTTCAAAGACATCAAGTAGCATGATACTGCCTCTCACTGCCGCCACACAAGCCGGTGTTTCAACTTCGTAGGAAGACGCCGAGTCAACAAGCTTGGTCACGCGGCTTATTGTGCTCCCTATCGTCTGTTTAAGCTTAATGGTTGTGGAACCAGTATCGGAGATATTTAGTGAAACAACTTCGATCTCGGTGCCAGTCTGTAACTCAATAGTGCTGCCATCAAAGAAGGTTATTTCAGCACTGGAACTATCACCGGACTTCACAGTATCGCCGGGTTTCAGAGACATCCCGACCTGCGCTGCTATCCAATTGTCCGTACCTGCCTTCATTACGAATACACTGCCTTTAGTTATTGAAAGCATAGTGAGTGTAGAAGGGGTGACGGGTGGATTTTCGGTCTCATTTCCGGATGGCTCTTCCGGGGTCCCTCCATTTGAGGGCCCCTGGCCCCACCAGTGAAGCGCAGAGCCAGCCACCACAATAGACACAGCAACTATTGCTATAGCAATTATGGGTAATAGTTTCTTACGCATCGCAGGTCTCCTGCAAGTGCCGAGAGTGTTTCATGAGCGATATGGTCTTTTTGACAAGTGCATATAGTACTCTGCTGCAATCCGCATGTCAACAAGGTCTTGTTTTGGGCAGATTAGCCAGTACAACTGATGAGAACCTTCGTAAAGCTAGAGCTTGTGTGCAGACAATGCCTGGTCACCGCCAGACTTTATGCGCACATTTCTGCTACAAGATAAGCTCATCACCCTCATGAGTAATATCAATCGAGGTCCCCAGCAATCCGGCCACTTCTCTGACTTCTCCCTCTATCTCGCGCTCATGTTGGGGACTCATGTGAATTGCAGCCACTTTGGGCAGGTAACCATTTACTCGACGAAACTCAATCAACTCATTCTTGAGCATTTCAGGGCAAAGGTGACCGGCATCCTTGGCGGCATTAGCGAGACTATTAGGCCAGGTTACATCAGATATTATCAATTGCGGAGATATGTTGCCCCATATAGAGGAAAGCCCGGGGCCGGTATCGCCCGTATAGAATAGGGTCTTGCCGTCTCCAGAAGTTATTTCAAAGCCCACGCCGTCAAGAGGGTGTTGCACCGGCACGGCCATGACCTTGTAGCCTTCTATATTTTTCCGCTTGAAGGGTTGCAATGCGACTAATTTAATGGTTGCCTTTTGGAGGAATGAGGCCTCGCTGGTGAACTGGGGATAGACGACACCATCAATGAGGTGAGACGAGAGAATGTCCAGGGTCCGAGGTGTGGCGGCGACTTTGGTAGTGCGGTCGGAATTGTTGAAGGCAAAAGCGGGGACTGCCCTGATATGGTCGTAATGGCCGTGAGAAAGCAATATCGCCTTTATCTTCTTCTGCTCGGGGAAGGACAGTTCTGAAACAAGGCTTCCGGCATCCACGGCCAGGACCCCGTCAAGCAGAAGGGACACCAGCCTGGTGTTTCTCGACTCGGCATTGTGTGTCCCTAGAAACTTTACTATCACAGAAATTGCCCCATCGGCATATTTATTCTTTAAGAAATGTGGCTAGCTCGTCTCTTCCTTCAGGCGTGGTCATTAACACGAGGGTATTATTCTGGTCAATAACGTAGCTTTCCGACGGATTATAAACCCAGTCATCCTTTGTCTTAACTGCCAGCAGCAGGGCATGGGAGAATCTCTTCAGATTCAGCGCCGATATAGGTTGGCCCACAAGTCGTTTGGGCACGGGCAACTCTTCGACCCGCAGATTTTTCTCTTTGTCGCGCAGCATGATGTCCAAGAACGAAACTACTGTGGGTCTCACCATTTCAGAAGCCATCCTCAATCCGCCGATAGCGGTAGGCGAGGCTATGGCATCAGCGCCAGCTTTCTTCATCTTTTCGCTGTTTCTCATGTCATTGCAACGGGTCACCACTTTCAGCCTGGGGTTAAGCTGCTTTGCCGTCAGGGTCACTACCATGTTCTGGTTGTCATCGCCGGTTGCGGCGAATAGTCCCCTGGCTTTCTCGACGCCAGCTTTTAAGATGGTCTCGCTGTCGGTGGCGTCACCTTCTATGAAGACGGGATCGTGGAGTGATTCCAGGTTTCTCTCTACGTTCTTCTTGTTGACATCTATTATCACATAGGGCCTTTTGGTGGCTTGAAGCTCATTGGCTATATAGAGGCCCACCGAACCGAGACCGCATACAATGTAGTGGTCAGTACACTTGCAAGCTATTCTCTCCATTCTTCTCCTCCTGAACGATTCTGTCAGTTCTCCTTCAACTACCAGAGCAGTAATATTAGTAACGATGTATGCCATGACACCGACTCCAGAAATGGCAATGAATATGGTAAATATCCTGCCCCCGACGTTGCCCGATAGGTCAATGATTTCTGCGAAGCCAATTGTTGTTATAGTGATGACTGTCATGTAGAGGGTGTCCACAAATGAGTATTGTCGAGCGCCAATGAACCAGTAACCCACCGTGCCTATCAATAGGATAGCTATAAGGATGACAGCAGCCCAGACAAATCTTCTGTAAATTTTTGAAGCCATCGTTGTCCCCGTATTTTATATGATATGACTCATTTGCCTCAAGGTCTGGCTTGCTGGTGGCTCAGTCCATGTGAATAAGATATTGCGAAGATGAAAATTTTACAATTATTCAGTTCCAGTGAGCCTCACGGTGAAGAGCAGCGATTGACTTTCGCCGTCTGCCCACTCATCGCGCCTAATTCCAGAGACATCATACCAATTAGGCCTACTACGAATCAGGTATTATGTCTCGAATTCCAGGGACACCACAAACTACTCACTGATAATATCTAGGATAGCAGCTGCTTTTTCTATGAACCTCTCTGCTGAAGCAATAACCGCTTTAGCTCCAGATTGAGAAAATTCAGCCTCATAATCAGCAGCTTCCCGAAGGTTCATGGCAGTGAGGAAGTCCCGAACTAACTGAGCGTCCATTTTATTTTCGTCCACAAATAATGCCCTCAAAGCTACAGCCAGGCAATAGTGGCTCTTTTCACGGTAGCCCTGGGAGTAGACAAGCGCTCTGGCAGCATGAAACATCGCATAATAGGCTTGTATAGTTGACCACTTGTAACGCTCATTTTCATAACCTGCTTTTGCATCTGACAAGTCACTTCTGGCGACTGAGAGCTCCTTCTTAACCAGTTTTTTGCCTCTGGCGAAGGAAACAATCTTATTGCTTTCGAGACACTGTTTAAACTCTTGATTCACTGTCAACCTTTTCCCATAATACTATGCCACGCTCAACTTCTTCCAGGAAAGTCCGCTCTGACTCCCCACCCTCCAATAGCTCGACAGGCGTTCTAATCACTGGCTGAATATGAATATTCTCAAATCCCCTGGGGAAATTGAAAGTACTGATAACATTTGCCACATCTGCCTTGCCGTTAGAAACGATGAATAAATCTAAATCACTCTCTGAATTATCTGTCCCAAGTGCGCAACTGCCGTATAATATTATGCGGCTTGACATCTTCTTCAGTTCTTCTACTAGCGGTTCAACCAGCATGAGATTTACCATCTTCTTGAACTCCGTGAGGGCAGCAGTCGAGGAATCGATAGAATAGAAATACATTTTCCCCTCTCTTCTGCGCATAATAGCCCCGGTCGAATATAGCTCGTTCAATGCCCGGTTGGCTGAGCCGTAAGATATTCCAAGCTTACGAGCTAATTCTCGCTCATAGAATTCCTGGTCTGAGAATTTTGCCAGAAGGTTTAGCACTTTTTGTTTGACTGTAGCGATTAAATGCGACTGTAGCATATGTTTATTACTCCAAATGTTGAGTATATACTCATTATAATGAGCGGCAGCAGGAAAGTCAATAATCTTTGTCAGGGCACGACCGCGGTCCGCTGTTTGGTTCAGCTGCCTTCTGAGCGAGCGAGGAATCACCCTCACCTGAATCCTCTCCCGTCAAGGGAGAGGAGATTGCTTCGGCCTGAGATCCCTCGCTTGGGCTCGGGACGCCTCGCAATGACATGGGGGTCGAGGGAGAGGAAAATTACCCTTCCATCAGCCAGGTTAGGACTTTCCTCATTACCTCGGCGCGGTTATCTCTGGTTACCAGGAGCGTTTCGACTTCAGGATGGCGTTTGATTTCGTCGGCAAAGGGATGGGGGTTAAGCATAATAGTGCCCAGAACTTTCTGGTCGCTGTTTATGGCTTGAGTCACGGCTTCCTGGAACCGGGGCGACAGAAGCTCCATCTTGCCAATCTCATCGATGACTATGAGGTCGGTTTCCTTCAGCGCCTGACGCAGAGCAGAAACGCCAACTCTCTCCAAAGCATCTATGTCCACCCGGTATTTGCTGACCTGGTGAGGGCTGGAGATGCTGACATGGGCTAATATCGCCTCCTGACCGTCAAGGGTAATAATCCGGAACCCCTGCCTTATTCCCCCGGTCCGTATCTCCTCAGTATAGAAGCCGCCCCCCTTGACTTTAGTCCTGGCCAGGGCTTCTTTGATAAGAGCAGTTTTACCTGTGCCCGGCTTGCCGGTCAACAGGAGGGCTCTTTTCATTTTTCTTTTGGTGGAGCCTGAGCTTTTCTCTTTTCCTTGAGCTTCTTCTGGCGCTGGCGATGCTTCAGGGCAGCTACTTTCTTCTTTTTGTACATCTCTCTCTCTAAATCTAAGTTGTGGGGATTATTCTACCATATTGCAACAAGGGAGGCGTAGGAGAGCCCAGAGGGGGAAATCCTAAACAAAGTTCAAAAATCAAAGATAAAAAATCAAAATGACAACTCAAAATGCAAAACTTAAAAAAGCTTATGCCTTTCCTCGCATCTTTGCCTTTTGCATTTTAATATTTGACCTTGTTGGGATTTAGAATTTAATTGCGTGGATTGCCACGTCCCGAGATCCCCGATTTAATCGGGGACGGACTCGCAATGACAAAATAGGTATTTGAGTAGTAGATAGCTAAGTGGTAAAATTCTGTCGTGATTTATGGAGATGGGGCAATTTTATAGTGAACTGGAGATAATAGAGAGGTAGATGCGAAGAATATATCTGGATCATGCTGCCACCACGCCAACCCGTCCCGAGGTGGTGGAGGCTATGCTGCCTTATTTTACCGATGCCTTCGGCAATCCTTCGAGCATCTATTCTTACGGACAGGAGGCAAAGGGGGCTGTAGAAGAGGCCAGGACCAAGGTGGCGGAGCTTATGGGCGCCCGGAGCGAGGAGATTATTTTTACCAGCGGAGGAACAGAGGCGGATAACTACGCCCTGAAGGGCGTGACCTATGCTAATGAGCATAAAGGAAATCACATCATTACC
>DATBWO010000058.1:0-3955 GCA_036514775.1 Dehalococcoidia bacterium
GTGAAACGAATGCTTCGGGTCATGTGCCGGCAGTTCCTCCCCCCCAACATGTATGGCGTATTTATCAGCGCCCCGGCCAATCTTCTCCGCTGCCGCCTTTACTCCATCGGCTAACACGTCACCGAAACCTTCCCTCTTAGCTATTTTTTCGGTCATGGCCACGATGGCTTTATGGTTGCCCCAGGTCATTTCAATACCATCGGTGTCGGCTTTGGTAATAAGCCCCCTCTCATAGCATTCAATGGCCAGGGCAATAGCTGCCGCGGCTGAGATGGTGTCAATTCCATAGCGGTCGCAAATATCGCTGGCTTTGAGTATCGATTCCAGGTTGTTATTGAGACAATTGGTGCCAAACATGGCAATCGTTTCATATTCCGGTCTCCGGGAACCGGCCGCATATTTATACTCTCCGGTCCCTGCCTTCATGTACCCTCCGCATCCGATGGGGCACTGGTAACAGGCAAACTTTTTTGTCATACGCTCAATCACAGCCTCTTTGGCTATGGGTTGAAAATCCGGAAAGTCAATAACTCCCACTCCTGTCCAGTTTTTGACCGGCGAATCACCAGTCTGAACACCGATATCAACGAGGAAAGGCGTGCCGAACGGCTTTAACCAGACAATATGCCCCCCCAGTTCACCCAGGTATTTTGTTCTCAGTTCCTTAGTTCTTTTTTCATCGGCCAGGGGGACCTTCATGTTGCCCTTCACCGCCACTGCCTTAAGCTTCTTTGAGCCCATCACGGCACCCAGACCGGAACGAGCCGCAGTTCTGTTCTTGTTCATGACTGCCGAGATGAGAGAGAGATTCTCACCTGATGGGCCGATGCAAGCTACCTCCACGTCCTTGCCCAGTTCCGATTTGAGTATTTCTTCGGTCTGGCGTGTGTCCTTCCGCCACAGGTGGGCAGCGTCCCTCAACTCCGCCTTGCCATTATTGATAAAGAGGTAGACCGGCTTTGCCGATATGCCGGTAAAGAACACGGCATCGTAGCCGGCGTACTTCAGGAAAGCACCGAAGTAACCACCGGAATTGGCATCGCCCCAGCCCCCGGTCAGCGGTGATTTTGCCACCACAGTGTGCTTGGTACCCGCAAGCGCCGGGGTGCCGGTAAATGGGCCGGTAAGGATGCCCAGGGTATTATCCGGTCCCAGTGGGTCGACACCAGCCTTTTGTCGGCTGAACAGGATTCGGGCGCCGATGCCATAGCCTCCGATGAACTGGCGGCAAAGCTTTTCGTCGAGCGCCTCGTCCTTTAGTTGCTTTTTGGAAAGGTCAGCAAACAGAACCTTTCCCATATAACCTCGTGCCATGCTTTCCCTCCTTGCGTTGCTATAAACGGTTCAATTTTGATTTTCGTTCAATTTCGGGTATTTTTGAGATTGCTCGAGTTATTTTAACACAAATTGTCTAGTACTTTGCAATTGTTATTGTGGGCTCTTCGCCTTTCGTCATTCTGAGCAAAGCGAAGAATCTCCCAGATTTTTCGTCGTCCCGATGTACCAGGACTCTTCAGAATGACAATACTAAATGCTCTCTTTTAGTCCTTCATTGTCGAGGTGTGAAGGAATCCCTTCCTTCACGATTGAAATGGTGAATAATACAGATGCCTCTTTCTAAAATTTTGCGTTTTGAATTGTCATTTTGATTTTTGACCTTTGATTTTTGAATTTCTGAATTTATTTGACATTTGAGCTTTGTCATTTGGCATTGCTTAGATGAGCTACAATCCCAAATAAGCTTTCTTTACCAGGTCTGATTGTAGAATGTCTTTGCCTTTTCCCTCCAGGACAATCCGCCCGTTTTCCAGCACATACGCCCGGTCGGCTACCTCCAGGGTATTTCGAACATTTTGCTCGACCAGTAAGATGGTAATTCCCCGCTCACGCAGGCGCCTTATGACATCGAGAACTTCTGAGAATAATTTCGGTGCCAGACCATACGACGGCTCATCGAACATACACAGTTTGGGACTGGACATTAAGCCCCGACCTATGGCTACCATTTGCCGTTCACCGCCGCTTAATTTTGTAGCTGATTGCCTGCTTCGTTCTTTTAGCACCGGGAAAATTTGATAAACCTGCTCAAACGTTTCTTTCTTCCGCTTCCAGGCTTTCGAGGTATAGGCACCCATCTCCAGGTTTTCCCGCACTGTCATGTCGCTAAAAAGCTTTCTGCCTTCGGGTATCTGAGAAATCCCCTGTTGCACAATTTTATGGACTGCTAGCCTGTCTATTCTCTTGCCCAGAAACTCCACGCTACCTGAAGCTGGACGGAGCAGCCCCGATATAGTATTAAGCAATGTTGTTTTACCGGCACCATTAGCGCCCACCAAAGCCACTATCTCTCCTTCATTGACTCTTAAGGAAACGTCTCGTAAGGCTTGAGACTTACCATAAAAAACATTCAAGGTGCTAACTTCCAGCATGAGTCTCCACCCCCAGGTATATTTCAATAACTGTCTTATTGCAGCTAATCTCGTTGCATGTTCCTTCGGCAATCTTTTCACCATGATGGAGTACCATGACCCGCCCGCATATGCCCATGATGGCCTTCATGACATGCTCAACCATAAGAATGGTAATCCCTCTATCCCGAATCCTGGTTACCAGCTCCATAGCCTCGCTTACCTCCGCCGGGTTTAAGCCAGCCATCAGTTCATCGAGCAACAACAGTTCGGGCTTGGTGGCTAATGCTCTGGCTACTTCAACCCGCTTCTGGTGGGCCAGGGTTAAGTCTTTAACCGGGGTCGCACTCATTGCCGACAGCCCGACAAACTCTAATGCCTGGCCGGCTTCTCTGGCGGCGTCTGCCGTTGGTACACGCTTTGGACTCCCGAAAAATGCCCCCACCAGTACATTCTGAAGGACCGGCATATTGGCGAAAACTTTAGTCTCTTGAAATGTCCTGGCTATCCCCATCTTGCAGATTTGATGGGGCTTTAAGCCGTTGAGCTTCTGGCCTTTAAATCTTATTTCCCCTGAGCTAATAGGAAAAGCCGCCGATATTAAGTTAAACAGCGTTGTCTTGCCAGCTCCATTGGGACCAATCAGGCCTAGTATTTCGCCCTGGTCAATATGGAAATCAACATGAGACACCGCCGCCAATCCCCCAAAATACTTGGTTACGCCCTGGCCTTCAAGTATTGGCATGTTGCTCCGACTGGCCTCCTTTCCGTAACTTTGCTATCACGCCTCTCAGCTTACCCTGCAATTTTGGTACCAGCCCCGTCAACCCACCGGGCAGGTATATGATAATGAGTATCAGTGCGATGCCGAAAGCGAGCATATAATAATAGGGAAACCTGAGTCTTAGCGTTCGTTCTGTATAGGCAAAGATAGCAGCACCTATTACCGGGCCGTAGAGTTCTCTCATGCCGCCGAAGACAGCCATCAACACTGGCATGAAGGAATAGAACGTATTGAAGGCGACCGTAGGGTCGATATATTCCCATTTGGGGGCTAAAGCTGCCCCGGTTGCCCCCATGAAAGAGGCGCTGATGGCAAAGGTGATAACCTTCACCATAGTGGTGTTGACTCCCATGTGAGCCGCCGCATCTTCGCTCTCACCGATGCTCTGCATGGCTAAGCCCAATCTGGAACGCCTGATAAGATAGGCAGTGAGCAGTGTCAGTACAAGGATAATAAGAACTATGTAAAAGGCAGTTTGGTTGGTTATTGGAGTAAGATATTGACCACGTTTGCCTATTATTTGAAGCTCATAGAATACCATGAGGTGATAGAGGAGCACGGAGAATCCGAAGGTAAAGATGGCGAAATACATGCCCTTGAGTCTCAGTGTTACCAGGCCTGTCACGAGAGCGAATACGAAGCTGACCAGCCCTCCAATAATGATGACGGCAGGCAGGGGCAATAATGGTCCGCTTTTTGGGTAGAAAAGGCGGCGGTATACATACCGAGCCCAAAGAAGGCAGCCACTGCCAGTGACATGTAG
>DATBWO010000059.1:0-5204 GCA_036514775.1 Dehalococcoidia bacterium
TGGTAATCCGTGGCACGCCCACGTGCGGCTAGAGCTGGTAGAGGGAAAACCACTAACCTGGAAGTTGGCCATGCTTGGTTCTCCACAGGCGTTTCTTTTCCAGCGTGATGCATCGGGTCGAATTAACATCGAGGGGAAAGAAGGCGAAGAAGCCATAATTGATGCAGAACACAACTACACTGTAGAGCTCGGGATTGATCCAGATGAGTCGGCGAAGATTACGCCGGGCCTTTATACTATTCAGGCTATTCTCGACATCTCATTTGAGCGAGAGAATAAGCGTGTAGCCTCAAATCCTGTTATTGTCAACGTGCAAGAGCAGAAGGTGCCTCTTACTGCTGAACAGGAGTTGAGACGTCTTATTGAATCTGCCGAGTTTTATATTCAGGCCAGCAGGTTTGAGGATGCCTACTTACTGGCTATTAAAGTAAAGGAGAGAGAACCAAAGAAAATTCAAAGCTACATACTGCTTGGTGATGCGCTAAACGGGCTAAGACGCGATAAGGAAGCGCTGGAAGCTTATAATTACGCCATTCATCTAAGCGCATTGGAAAAGCAATATGAGCCGCCGACATATTTGATGTTGCGAAAATACGAGGTCGAGCAGAGACTGGGGAAACAGTAGGAAGATATATAATTCAATATTCGAGGCGTAGGTTACCAAATACAGTAGCGAGGACAATATGGGACGAAATAACGGACAGAGAATTCCAGGCGAGCTGGTGGGTTACCTCTTTCTCGCTGCGGTCGTGGGTTTAGTGCTTGCGGGTTGGAGGCTGGCGGAGGGTTGGACGCAGAAGGGGATTATGGTCTATGGTGCTGCTTTTTTCTATCTTTTCGGCTGCGGATTTGTGCTTGCTCATTACTATAGCGAGGAGTCCTGGGTGTTTCAATATTTAATAAACTTAGCTCGCCGTGGTGGTCGCCTAAGGGGGTGGGCCTCCGCAGAGAGCTTTATGGAAAAGCAACTCCTTTACAGATGTCGTGGGGGTGTGCTTCGGGCTCGGAACGCTCCTTATTATAGCCGCTCTGCTTTTCTTCTAGCGGTCGGTTTTCACCACTGCCCTCGGAAAGGGAATTTATCATTATGCTGGAATTAGATGAGAGGAGGATTCGAAAAGATGAGATTCGTATATAACGTAACTTTATCGGCTTTGATGACGTTGTTTTTCATGGTTGGCGTCTGCAATGGTCAGAGTGCTGAGGAGAATTATGATCAAGGCGTTGAATATGCCGCCCAGGGAAAATTGAAAGAGGCCGAGGAAGAATTTGAAAAGGCTTTACAGATTGACCCGTTCGATTTGAGTGCGGCGGCGGGTCTGGAAATCATAAAAGACTCAATTGCCGGGAAGATAAAGAAAGAGACGGCTGTTCATATATGCAAGGGCCTTAATTACGCCAACAAGGGGATGTGGAATGAGGCAATCGCCGAGGCTGATAAGGCTGTTGCTCTCGATGCCAATTATGCTCGAGCCTACAACGGTAGAGGGAATATCTATGCCAGCCAGGGGCAGTATGACCGGGCTATCGCAGACTATAATAAAGCTATAGAGCTCAACCCTGGAGATGCCGAGGCTTATCACAATCGAGGTGCTATTTACTCTCTCAAAGGTGACTATAACCAAGCGATTGCAGACTATAACAAGGCTTTAGAAGTCAATCCGAGATATTTCGTGTCCTACTTCAATCGAGGGGTTGTCTATGCAAATAATAAAGGCGATTATGAGCGGGCCTTTTTGGATTTTAACAAAGCCTTAGAGATTAACCCAAGCTACGCTGAGGTCTACCTCAATCGAGGGCTTCTCTATCTCGTTAAAGGTGATTATGACCGGGCTATTTCAGATTTCAACAAGGCCCTGGAAGTCAATCCAAGGTATGAGGTGGCTTACTACAATCGAGGGGCTATCTATACAATTAAAGGTGATTATAATCGAGCCCTTTCAGACTACAACAAGGCACTGGAGATTGACCCGAAGTATGCTGAGGTTTACTACAACCGTGGGGTTCTTTATGCCCAAAAGGGCGATTATGACCGAGCTATCGCAGACTATAGCAGGGCTTTGGAGATCAACCCGAGTTATGGTAATTCCTATCTCAATCGGGGCGTTGCCTATGCCCGAAAAGGGGATTATGAGCGAGCCATCCCAGACTACGATAAGGTACTAGAGATTAATCCGGGGTTTGTCCTGGCCTACTTTAACAAAGCCATTGCCTATGAGAAGCTGGGTCGGGTGAAGGAGGCGATTGAAACTTACAAATTTTTTATCCAGAATGCTGGGTCCGAGCATGCTCCTCAAATAGAGTATGCAAGACAAAGGTTAAAGGAACTGGGTGGGGAGAAATGACAGGGAGAAATTTTACACTTTTACTCTGTTTCTTGTTGGTGCAAGGAAGGTATAACTTATATCACTCTTAGTAACGGCTAATGCTCATGCTGGGATTCACTTAGCCCGCAATCTTGAAAGAAAGATTTATAAAAATTCCTTCAAAATATTTGAGTTGAGAGTGTGATTATACCATTCCCATTTTAAAATTTTCCTTATGTATTGAGGTAGCTTCAAGAATGCGTGCCCCAACAGGTAGGAGCACCATCTTGGTGCGACCCAAAGTCGCGGCTAGAACCCGCTCCTACCAATTTTTGACGTTCTGTTTTATTGCTCTTTGATAGGATAAAATCTAAACTAGAAATGGTATTACCCTATAACGGAGGGAAGCACAAAATTAGTAATCACAATATAAAACCAAGTCGTTGGTATTATGGGCTTGCCATCCTTGTCTTTATAATCGGCGGTTCGTTGTTCGCTTTGTTCCTTTTCAAAAACCTGAACAAGTTAACAGACAGTCTCACACAATTAATAGTGCCTGGAAAGAAGGAGGCCACACTTTCAGAGCCTGGGAAATACACTATATTTTATGAATATCAGAGTGTAGTAGGCAATAAAGTATATTCCACAGAAGAGAACCTCTCAGGCCTCGAGTGCGCCCTTGTCTCTAAAACCACGGGTTCTCAAATACCGCTTTCCCATTCTTCAATGAACTCGACATATTCAGTTGGAGGTCGCTCGGGGGTATCAGTCTTAGAGTTTCTTATTGACAAGCCGGGGGCCTATGAGCTTTCTGCTTGGTATCCTGAAGGCAAAGAAGGGACAGAGGTTGTCTTAGCCATTGGGCACGGCTTTACAGGCAAACTCGTTGGGATAATATTGAGTGGATTGGCTATATTGTTTGGGTCCTTGATTGTTGGGGTTACGATAGCGGTGAAGACCTTTTTGAAGAGACGGAAGGCAGAAAGACAAATGGAATGAGATGCGTCAAATTTCTAATTGCTGGAGTCGGATTATTATTAAGATTTTAGAAAGTAAAGAAACGGGTAAGGGATAAAATCTGTGATGGAAGGGTGGAATAGTTATTTAAAGACTCATTTTCGTTTCTGTTCAAAAAACCAAATTTTCTTATCCCTATTTTTCTTTGCTGGATTTTAGTATCAGGAATCATTTATATCTGAGATACTATTGGCTCGTACCTTACTAGATTGATCTAGCTTATTGTAGGGCTTTAATGGGAATAGCAGGTAGATTTCATCTCATGATTGTAAAGAAAGCACTATGCTAAACGCATTCATAAGTGATTTTAAAGGGTAAGACCTATCTAAACTAAAATGCATAATAGGAGTTTTAATCATTAACTTTCAATAAATTAACTTTCAATAAACTCATTGACACAACTCTACTGGTTGTAGTACTAATATTAGATAAAGGTCTTGTGATACTAGAAGCATAGTTTCTAACAATCGTTAGTATTGTTAAAATTTAAAAGGAGGGTATAAAATGGAGGGTGCGCAGGTTTCCAAAAAGATATTGAAGAAGGTTCCTGAGTGGAATAAAGCAAACAGGGGTTCAGAGCATGGTAAACTTGAGCCTTATCATGCTTTCAAACTTTCGACTAAAAGTTATGATAGGCGTGCATTCTTTGGTCATGTAAGTAAAATTACTGCCGCTAGTATTGCAGTAGGGGCAATTGGATTACCACCGTTACTTGAGGGATGTAACGAGTCTGCAGAGGGACAGGAGCTTACTTGTGAAATTGGTCCGCAGACTGGATCAGTGCGCGCTGATGCGGCGTTTCAGGTTAGGCTTGATGCGGCAGAGGATGAAAGGAATATTTCCATTCCCGACCATCCATGTAACGGTGATGAAGACTTGTACCCAAACAAAATCGGCAACTATTCCAAGTGCTTGCGCCACAACTCGATAGGCGAAGTTAACCTGGGTGCATACAATGCCTTGATTGCGGCAATCACGAGTGGGGAATTTGCCGACTTTGAAGCGCTCTCTACCAACGGACATCTGGGTTGCACTGACCCGGCACGTCAACGCCGCTTGGTGAATCCACAGGCGGGATACGCTTTTGATCTGGAAGGAACAGACTCTCATCAACTTACTATGCGTGCGGCTCCTGCTTTCGCAAGCGCTGAAGAAGCAGGTGAGATGGCCGAGATATACTGGATGGCGCTCCTCCGCGATGTGAATTTCAGGGACTATAACACTAATGCCCTCGCCCAAGATGCGGCGGACGATCTCTCGAATTTTTCAGACTTCCGGGGGCCAAAGCAGGGTATTCTAGTAACGCCGGAGACCTTGTTCCGAGACAACTATCCGGGATGCACCACAGGCCCTTATATATCTCAGTTTCTTTTGAAGGATTGTCCCTTCGGGGCGCAGCGAGTAGATCAAAGGATACACACAACGACTCCTGTAGACTTCATGACTGATTTCACATCTTGGCTGGACGTCCAGAATGGCTGCCAACCGACAGAGTTACAAGCGCCCGACGGGCTTGTCTTTTGCCGCAACGGGCGCGACTTGAGCCAATATGTGCACATAGATGCGCTCTATCAGGCTTACTTTGTTGCCTGCCTGATATTGCTTGCCAACGGTATTCCATTTAACAGTGGCATTAACATTGGCAATCCTTACGGGCAGACCCCAGATCCGGGTTCAGGATTGCCCTTGCCCTTTGGTGTGGTCGGTTCGCATGCACAGGTGGGTTTTGGCACGTTCGGTGGGCCACACATTCTCGCTTTGGTTACCGAGGTATCAACGCGAGCGCTTAAGGCCGTTTGGTATCAGAAGTGGCTTGTGCACCGCCGCCTACGACCCGAGGAGTTCGGTGGGCGGGTCGAAAATATTCGCTTAGGTAACAGG
>DATBWO010000060.1:0-2368 GCA_036514775.1 Dehalococcoidia bacterium
TCGGTGTTATAGAAACTGAAGTAGTTACCAAGACCTATTCTGGTGGCTTTACCACCATGATATGCATTTAAATACACTTCCTCATATTTTACTGTCCGCCCTATCCCAATTTGTCACACTGTGAATATAAGGGCGCAATCAGGATGATGCACAGCGAAGTTATAATCTATTTTATCTTAATCCAGAATGAATTGCTGTAATTATGCGAAGTCATGTACCCAGCCAGTGGTTTCAACATAGACAGCAATTGTGGATCATGTGAGATCAATGAATTAGGTAGCATGATGTCAAATTTTCCAGTACCGGCCAGTAAATAGGCTGCCAATAAGTACTGCTCGGAATAATATTTAGTGTTCCATTCAGGCGGATAATCATATGGTAGGAAAATATCATGAAAATGGCACAGGACTCCTGGTCTTAATGCCGGCAGAACTTCCAAGAAGAAAACCGTGACATCCGAATTGGTAAAACACCGGTGTGACCCATCGAAGAAAAGAATGTCGTTCTCCTGTAAATCTGTATATGTGGCGATATCAGTATTTTCTAAAGGCTGTCGTATGACTTTATCACATAGTGTATCTATCTCAGCGCGAGGTTGTGGATCGATGGAAACGAGCTTGGCGCTCAAGTTACTGTCAGCGATAGCACGCCGGACAAATTTCGTAGAGTTACCAGAGCCTATCTCAAGGTAGGTCGCTGGCTTATACATGCATATGAAACAATATAGGGCGATGGCATCAAGCGACGAAAACCATCCATTGGTCCAGAATGGTTCTCCTTTTTTACCCGGTTCGTACATGCTTATTCTGCGAAACCGAGCATCATATGTGACAAATTCCCATAACAAAACTGCGTAGTTATCCCTGTTCTTATTGATGATTTCATATAATGCGGCATGAGGGGGTTGGCCGAAGCCAAAACGAGGACGTGGAGTAGGTGCATAATTCACAAAAAGTGGGTATTTTTTGTGCACCAGCATGGAATAATTAGCATGTAGAAAAGGGGATTTGTGCAGCAACTGAGAGAGGCTATCCAGTAAGTTCATACGCTTACCCTGAATTTATCTAAGATTTCCCATATTAATTCGCAACTAAGTAATTCTGACTGTCTCGATTTAGAAAATGAATATCTTGTTCCCCAGATTCTATCATAGCTTCCTTGATAATTACCACTCGATTTGAGACGTACTCCTTCTTCAGCCGGCGTCTTATATCCAAGTGATTGATGGGGTCTTTCGGTGTTATAGAACCAGAAGTACTCCCCGATCCCGGCCTTGGCCTCTTTACCGTCCCGGTAGGATTTCAGATACACCTCTTCGTGCTAGAAGGGTGTGTACATTTAGGATTGAGGCAATATGCTAATATATTACCCGAATGTACATTAGACTTGACTTCCTGCGTGCAAAGCAGACGTTCTCCCAAGTGAACTACGGCCCTATATTGACCTCAAAATTATAGCATAATTAAAACGGGAACCGAAAAATCTGCCTTCCCTCTATTGCAAATTGTCTTTTCTCATTATATAATTACGTCTGGTGGTTTTCAGTCTAGGTTATCACATATGCCGGTACACGTCTCTTTGCCCGACCCCGTTACGGATGACCTTAGCTCTAACCAACTAACTTAAGAAAGGAGGTCATCCGTTGGCTTTACAAGATAAAACGCTCCAGTGTGCCGATTGCGGTTCCACGTTTACCTTCAGCGCTGCCGAGCAGGAATTCTTCCAGTCCAAGGGCTATACCAATGAGCCCAAGCGCTGCCCGAACTGCCGCCAGACAAGGAAAACCGAGCGGTACGGCGCCAGCGGTGGCAAGCCGCGCCAGATGTACCCCGCTACCTGCGCCGAGTGCGGCAAAGTCACCGAAGTCCCCTTCGAGCCCCGCGAAGGCCGCCCGGTATACTGCAGCGAATGTTTCAGCAAAATCCGCACGAACCGCTAGCAAAGCGTTCGTAAAAAGGACACAAATATAGGCTGGTGAATGAAAAAGTTCGCCAGCCTATTCTTTTTAGAGGGCTATTTGCCGTAGAGATATAGCGGCTTTTTATCGGTAATGATTCTCTGCTGATTTATCAGCGCTTCCCTGATATACCTGGGTAATGAGAACATGCTCCGGTGCGTGACACCATCGTAAAAACGCAGCCCTCTTAGTCCTCGGGACGCGAGCTTTTTATCCACCTCTTCCGCCGTCAGACCGGAGGGATCGTTCTTCCGCGATGCCAGGCAGAAACCCCAAGGCCCCCCGAAACAGGGCACGTAAGCGGCGTATTGCACGACTGCCGGGAAAACGCTCCTCAGTGTATTGTTCACGGCGGTGAAGTTTAGCAGCTCCGTTGGCGAGGCGGAGCCAGCCTGGACGGCTATCAGCCCG
>DATBWO010000061.1:0-4137 GCA_036514775.1 Dehalococcoidia bacterium
TGCGCAGTTTCTAGAGCTGGCGATTGCGTTATCGTTGACGGAGATGCTGGCGGGGTCGCCGGTGTTTCTGCCGGTGCTGCGCACCCTGCCAGAAGGCTTATTCCCAGAACTAATCCCAGAGCAAAGAACCCCACTTTAACAAATCCTTTTCTTATCCCTTTCAAACTTTCCTCCTCAAAATATTTTTAGAATTAAAATAGATGCCTTGCACGCTCACACTTACGGGAATCGCTCAGGGTAGAATTCTTTAGCCAATTTTTCAATCGTGAGTCCCAGACGAGGACCAGGCCGGCAGATTAGCTCAGCAGGGATGACAACTATTCTATCCGTCTTTACCGCAGTTAAACCTTCCCAGCCTTCTCGACTTTTTATCTTTGTCTTGACTTCCGTCTCATCCTCACCGGCGACGACGATTATATCTGGGTCGAGTTCTAGTATTGTTTCAAGGTCGACCTCAAAGTAATCTTTCTTAGTATCAGCAAATATATTCTTTCCCCCGGCAAGGTGATACACGCCAGTTTGGAAAGCTTCCCCACCTATAGTTCCAATAGTTCTAGGAGAACCTGAATGCACTCTAAACACGGTCGGCCTTTCTTGTTCGGGAATATCTTTGACCCTTTTCTGGACCGCCTCAACTCTTTCTTCTACCCTCTTTCTTAACTGTTGAGCGGCAGTAAGTCTGCCAGTGAGCTTTCCAATGCTCTCGAAAGACTCCAAAATATCAGCGAAGGTATGTGGGTAAAACCAAAATACTGTTTGTCCTCTTTCTTCAAGTTTGCTAGCCAGAGACTTCTGCAGAGTGCCAAAGGCTAGAATCAGGTCTGGTTTTAAAGCCATTATTTTCTCTGGGTCCGGGTCAGCAAAGCCACCTACTATTTCCTTCTCTTTCGCCTCTTCCGGGTAGTCGCAATAACGTGTAACTCCTACTACCTTATCGCCCAGACCTAAGGCAAAAAGTATTTCGGTGCTAGTTGGTGAGAGAGAAATAATCCGCTGCGGAACCTTATCTATTCTCACTTCTCTACTCATATATCAACCTCAACAATTTCTTTCCCATTCCCTCCTTAAAATAATATTTACTAATAAAAAATCCCCCTCAACAGTAGAGGGGGATTAAGATTCAACAAAAAATCCTACCTCTCCCTGCGGAGACTGTAGAGAAATCGAGGGTTGGCGTTCTGACTTGCCCGTTTAAATCGGGTTCACAGCGGCGCGGCCGTGTCGGACTTTCACCGACTTGCTATCCAGTTGGGTCCCGATTCGCACCGGGACACCCCCGAACACCTATTCTTTTCATTCAGTATAAAACAACCAGCGAAGAATTACAAATATTAAGTCTGGGTAAAGACCGGTCTTGTATCAGTGAATCTCACAAACCTTTAACTATTTTGGGAACAGACTTATAAATATTAGATAGTTTAGGTGATATAATAATAGAGGAGTATTAAACACACCATCATGGCAAGACCAAGTAAGAACCAATTCAGGTAAACAAAAAGCAGCGAAAAGGAGGTCAAAAATGTCAACGGAAAGAATCAGATTTCGCCGAGACTCAGCACCCTACCGTCCCATCCCCGAACTGGAGGAGATGCGCCGCCGGTTCGAGGAGGACATCCTACGGCCATTGATGCGGGCCGCACCGTTTCGTCCCAGTCCAGAACTGAACGACCTGCGCCGGCGGTTTGAGGAAGAAATTGTCCGGCCTGTGACACAGGCTATTTACGGCCGTATTCCCGAGGAGCAGAAGGGGTGGGCCCCCGCGATAGAAGTCATCGAAAAAGGTGATAGTTTCGTGGTTAAATTTGAACTCCCTGGTGTGAACGAAGAAGATATCGATGTCTCTGTTTCCGGCGATACCTTGACGGTTACAGGGGAAAGAAAAATGGAGAGCGGCATCGAAGGCGATAACTATGAACGCAGTGAAATCACCTACGGAAAGTTTTACCGTGAAGTAGCTCTGCCTGCCGAGGTAGATACGAAGAATCCTGCAGCTGTCTATCAGGACGGAATTCTCCGCATCACTCTTCAAAGGTCAGGAGCCAAACCGAAAAAAGTGAACGTCCAGGTCAAAAAGAGTACGGGCTGACCTTAAACTCAGACTGGCAGAGTCGCCATTTAGACATCAGGAGTATTTACCCTCGTGAACAGAGTAGATTGTACTAACTCATCAGGATAGTCCGCTCTATTCCCGGCAGGTTATTTTATGCTTGTTCTGAAGAGCGTGCGCCTGAAAGGGTAAATACCGAATTCATACGGCAATCCGAGGAGGCAGCAGATGCAGCGGATAACAGCGCCCGGCATTACCTTTAAGCGGATGAGGCGTTTCCAGCAGGTCGTTAACATACTGGCCAAATACGGCTTTGGCGAAATCCTGACCAGGATGCGTGTTTGGCAGCACGTAAACATAGAAAGGCGGCTTTTCCACCGTGAACATGAGCTAAACACGCTTACCGTGCCGGAAAGACTCCGCCTGGCGCTCGAGGAACTCGGTCCTACTTTTATCAAGATGGGGCAGATGGTCAGCACGAGGCCTGACCTGGTATCGCAAGATATTATTATCGAACTCAAGAAGCTTCAAGCTTCCGTCCAATTCGTTCCGTTCGATATCATCAAAGGCATCATCGAGTCCGAGCTAGGCAAACCGATAAGCGAGATTTTCGATAGTTTCGATGAAACGCCGCTGGCAGCGGCCTCGCTAGCCCAGGTGCACCGCGCTGTGCTCAACGGGAAGCGGGTGGTTCTAAAAGTACAGCGGCCTGACATTGCCGAAATTACCGCATTAGACAGCGATATTATGCTTAGCGTGGCGCGCCTTGCGGAACGCTATTCACCCGCGGCTTACCTCGCAAACCCGGTAGGTCTGGTAGAGGAGTTTGCTCAGCAAATCAAGAAGGAACTCGATTTCCGGATGGAAGCTCAAAACATGCTCCGTTTTGCCCGGAACTTCGAAAATGACGAGACGATTCATATACCCGATGTGTATCTGGAGTTATGCACAAAACGTATCGTCACTATGGAATATCTGGACGGCATCAGTATCTCGAATACCCAGAGGCTCATAGATGAGGGCTACAACCTGCCGCTAATTGCCAAACGGGGCGCTGTTCTTGGGTTCAAGGCAACTTTTGAGGACGGCTTTTTCCACGCCGACCCGCATCCTGGAAATATATTTGTGCTGCCAGGCAATGTCATCGGCCTGGTGGATTTCGGCATGATGGCAACACTATCCATGCGTGACCGTGAAAGACTTGCAAAATTAGTCTACTTCATTTCAGTCAGTGATGAAAAACGAGTTGCCCGGGCGCTAAACCAACTGATGGAATCAGAAGACGTAATACCGGCAGAAGAATTGGAGCCAGCCATGTCTGCCATTGTCAAAGAGTACGCCGATATTCCTGCGCAGGACCTTCACCTTGCGGGAATGCTCTTTGCCATGCTGCAGGCTATTATGGCACATGGCGCAAGGCTTCGTCCCCAGCTTATCTGGGTTACCAAGAGCATCGCAATCCAGGAGGAAATCGCTCGCACACTTAATGCCGAATTAAACGTGATGGAACTGGCCAGCCCCTATGCTCAGAAACTTCTTACTCGAAAGTTGAACCCCTTCCTTCAGCCGCGCGAACTTTACTATTGGTTTACCGATGCCATTGACCTGGTGAGAGACATTCCGTATGACGTCGGAGTCGTTCTGCGCGAGATTCGGAAAGGGCGGCTCAAGATTGAGTTCGAACATGTCGGGCTTGAGCCGATACGGCGAACGATAGAACGGGTATCGAATCGGATGTCTCTCACCATTATTATCGCAGCTTTACTGATGTCATCCTCGGTAGTTGTTCTGGCTAAAGTGCAGCCTTTAGTCGGGAATATCCCTGCGCTCGGATTCATTGGTTATCTAATCGCCATCATCCTCAGCTTCGTGCTGGTGATAGATATACTGAGGCGGGAGTGATTGTTTCTTTCCTCCGCGGTTGTGTTAGAATAGCCTCAGTTTAAATGAAAACCTTAGTTAAAAAGAGAAAAGGAGGCCTGAAATGGAAGAGAAAATTACTTATTTCGAGACACCCGGGATGAACAATACCGAGACCACGCTGCTCTTGTCCTTAGAAAGGGCTAAGGCGCGGGGGATAAATACCATCC
>DATBWO010000062.1:0-2871 GCA_036514775.1 Dehalococcoidia bacterium
CCCGCCACTAAGATTGCTTTGCCAGTACCTGCCACTGACAAGGCCTTTACTTTTGAGGCAAATTCAGGTGCAGCATCCTCCAGAACATGCTTGGCGAGTTCCGGCAAGTTGCTCCTCAAATGAGCAAACCTGCCGGGGATAATATCGTCTGTGGAGATATTATCCCCCAGTTTAATGGCTTTCCCTTTTAGCACTAAATCAGTCATTACATAATGTCCCGGGGGTCAGTAATCTCGCCCTTTATAGCTGAGGCGGCGGTAGTAGCCGGGCTAGCCAGATATATCGTAGCCTCGGGGTTGCCCATTCTGCCTTTAAAATTACGATTGGCGGTGGAAAGGCAAACCTCGCCATCTCCCAATACCCCCTGGTGAAGACCGAGGCAGGCAGCGCAACCCGGCGGTAGAATAACCGCCCCAGCCTCAACCAAAGTCTGGATATAACCTTTCTGCATAGCTTGAATAAGCACCTGCCTGGAAGCTGGCGCTATGAGCAACCTGGTACCGGGATGCCTCTTCCTGCCTTTCAGAATCCCAGCAGCCACAGCTAAATCCTCCAGACGCCCGTTAGTACAAGTGCCGATAAATGCCTGCTGGATTTTGACCCCTTTTACTCGAGTCACTGGACGGACGTTATCCACAGCGTGGGGAAGCGAGAGCATTGACTCAAGCTGGCTGAGATTCACAGATATGACCCGTTCATAATTTGCTCCAGCATCGGGATATAGCGGTTTGTATTTGTCGCCCCGGCCGTGTTCCTTGAGAAAGTCCCGGGTGACTTTATCGCCGGGAAAGAGGCCAACCTTGGCCCCGGCTTCCACAGCCATATTGGCGATAGTGAGGCGCTGCGACATAGTCATCCGAGCCAGGGCCTTGCCACCAAATTCCAAAGCCTTGTAATTAGCACCATCAGCGCCAATCTGGCCAATGAGATACAGAATTAAGTCCTTGGCATAAACTCCCCGGGGGAAGACGCCACTGAGCTCGATGAGAAAACTCTCCGGCACCCGAAACCAGGTTTTACCCAGAGCTAAGGCTACGGCAACATCGCTGGAACCCATGCCCGTGGCAAAAGCCCCTAAAGCACCAGCAGTGACAGTATGAGAATCCGCACCCACGATGACATCCCCGGGACTGGCGAAATTTTCCGCGACCAGTTGATGACATATACCCTCGCCGACCTCGTAGATGCGACAGCCTGTCTCCTCGGCGAAACGGCGCAGAAGAATATGGTCATTGGAAAGCTGCTGAGCGGGACTGGGAGCAGCGTGGTCCAGGAATATTATTGTTTGTTGCGGCTTGGCCAGAGCTTTAAAACCGCTCTCCTTAAACTGTCTTATGGTCAGAGGTCCAGTGGTATCCTGGACGAAAGACCAATCCACATCGGCAATCACGACGTCCCCGGCTTCGGCCTCGCCATGTGATTTAAGGCTTAGAATCTTCTCTGCTAGTGTCTTGCCCATATAAGATTACAACCGATTGCAGAAATCGCTACACAATTCCTCTGTCATTGCGAGCCCCGACAAGTCGGGGCGTGGCAATCTCAAAAAGATTGCTTCGTCGCTCCGCTCCTCGCAATGACATAATACAATTACTTTTGCAGCATACTATAAGCAATTATGGCTATTATGTTTTTACCGCTTATTGCTCCACTATTTTAATCGTTTCCTTCTGCTATAATCAATAACATGCCTGATTCCAAACCAAGCAATCTGGGTTCCACCCGATGCGGCAGGAGCGTTTTTCACTGGGGCCGGCGAACTTACGTCATGGGGGTGGTAAATGTTTCCCCGGATTCTTTCTCCGGCGATGGAATAGCCGATGCTGAAGAAGCTGCATCCAGGGCAAAGCGATTAGCCTCTGAAGGAGCCGATATAATTGACATCGGCGGGGAATCTACTCGTCCTGGCTCAATTCCGCTTTCACCCGACGAAGAATTACGGCGAGTAATTCCAGTTGTGGAAAAGCTAGCTCATGAGATATCGGTGCCATTAAGTGTCGATACCTATAAGCCGGAGGTCGCCCGCCAGGCTTTAAATGCCGGAGTCAACATGATAAACGACATCTGGGGACTGAAGAAGGAGCCCGGGCTGGCCGAGTTAGCGGCCCAAAAAGGTGTGCCGATTATTTTGATGAGCAATCAGCGTGACTCTCCATGCCCTGACATTATGGCTGCGGTCATTTCCGATTTGAAAAGAGCCATCAAGCAAGCGTTAAGCGCCGGAGTGACCTGGGAGAATATCATCATCGACCCGGGCATAGGTTTCGGCAAGACACAGGAGCAAAATTTGGAAATTTTGCAACGCCTGGAGGAACTCAAAATATTGGGCAGACCTATCCTCCTGGGTAGCTCACGCAAGTCCTTTATAGCCTGGGTGCTCGATTTAACTCCTGAACAAAGATTGAATAAAGTGACATTCATTCCACCCGGCGACCAGAGGCTAGAAGGAACAGCAGCCACCATAGCCCTCGGCATCGCCAGGGGCGTTGACATTGTTCGGGTCCACGATGTCAAGGAGATGGCACGCGTGTGCAAGATGAGCGATGCTCTTGTGAGGGGTGTATAAGCGAATTGTCTATTGCCTATCTTGGTCTGGGCTCAAACCTGGGAAAACGGGAGGAAAACCTCTGCCAGGCTCTGACACTGCTTTCCTTAAAAGTAAATCTTGAGGAGGTCTCATCCGTTTACAAAACCAAGCCAGTAGGCTATAAAGAGCAGCCATTGTTCCTCAACCTGGTCTGCCGAATTAGCACCAATTTGCCTCCTGAGGAGCTTTCCCATCTCGCTAAAGACATTGAAACCAGAATGGGCAGAGTTCCCAGTTTCCTCAATGCGCCCCGCATTATAGATATAGATATCCTTTTCTACGACAAT
>DATBWO010000063.1:0-23841 GCA_036514775.1 Dehalococcoidia bacterium
CCCACGCCGAGCACCGATACCTCGGCGAACTGGCCGGACTTATATTCGAATTTGCCGGTCCCATCCGAACCGTCAATAGTCACCCTAAAGGTGGTGACATCTATCGTCTCCGGCCTCATGCCTTGGATGGTCGCCATACGCGGCAAATATATATTCTCACTCATTTCCAGCTTTCCCACTGATGACATCTTCTATTATTCGGGCAATATCTATGTTGACCGGGCAGTACCTGATGCACCGACCACAACCGACACAGGCCAACTCGGCATTCCGATCATGAAAGTACTTCAATTTATGAAAGAAACGCTGCTGTACCCTCGCCTTCCGGTTCGGTCTGGGGTTCTCCCCACTAGCCATCAAGGTGAATTCGGGGAACATGCAGCTGTCCCAGCAGCGAAACCTCTCTCCGCCCTCATCCAGGTTGACATCAGCAATATCAAAGCAGTGACACGTCGGACACAGGTAGGTACAGATGCCACATCCCAGGCACTTCATGCCGATGCTATTCCAGTAATCGCCCTCATAGAGCGGAGCTATTTTATCGGCGATAGCGCTGACGTCCAGTTTCTTCATCCCAACCAGCCCGGCTTTCCTGGCTTTTCTGAGTTGTTCCTCATCCCCTCGAAGCTCAGAAAGGAATTTGGCAAATCGGTCCAGCAGGGTTGCCCCTTTCTCCGTGGATGCCTCTACCAGATAGCGGTCGCCGATGTCGCTGAACAGTATATCGACATCCTCCCCCGAAGTGGGGTCTATACCAAAGGTCGGGCAAAAACAGGTCTTATCAGGATTGAAACAGGCCAGACCAATGAGAGTCGTCTTCTCCCTCTTTTTCAGGTAATAACTATCCTTGTACTGTCCGTTAAAAACCATATCCATGAGGCGCAGACTGCGCGCATCACAGGGACGGATGCCAAAAATTACCTGCTCACGGTCTGCTTCGGTACCTGGCTCTGTCCTGAACCCTTGGCTGTCACCCCTGGAAAACCGGAAGAGGGTCTCCGTTTGCGGGAAGAAAGCGTTCTTGGGAGACAGCACCGTGTTGATGTAGTCCAGCGTGACCTCGCTGCCCGATTCCACTCGCCGGAAGGAAACGTCATTGTCCCGCACCGGCGCAATCAAATGGTAGCCCTGCGCCAGTTCGTCCAGTAGTTCAGTCAGCCTGTTCTTCTCGATTATTCTACTCTTCGTCTGATTTACCATATCAATCCCTAGAGAAATTCATCAAGGTCACCGGCCTGATACGTTGTCAGTGGTGGCTGCTGCTCAACGTCAATCCCGGCGGTATAGCCAAAAAGCTCCAGTATGTCTTTTTCCACCTTCTTGTTCAGGCTTCGCAGTGGAATATGCATCGGGCATGCCCGCTCGCACTCGCCGCAGTCCACACATCTCCCGGCAACATGGAAAGCACGTACCAGGTGATAAACTAGATTCTCCGAGACGTCGCTCGCTTTGCTGAGCCAGCGCGGCGCCTTTTTATCAAATATACATTCCACGCAGGTACAGACCGGGCAGATATTGCGGCAGGCATAGCAGCGGATACATCGACTTAACTCACTACTCCAGTAACGCTCCTTCTCTTCTGAAGAGAGAGCTTCCAGTTCCTTAACCGAGCTGTAATCATCACCTACCCAGGGCAGACTGGAGACCGCCTCCCCGATCAGCATATCGTAGATTACCGGCGTTGGGTACCTGCAGACCAGACATTCGCCACGCAGCACCTGTTCTTTCTTTACTCGACGCGTGCCTTCCTTGATAGTAACCAGGAAAGCGTCACCATCATCCTCCACCGCGACCACCTCACCCGGCGAGACACCCAGCACTGCCAACAGCTTTTCCCTGTCCACAATACCGCTACAGGGAACACCCACGATGAAAACCTTATCCCGGTCAATCTGGTGCTCTTTGAGCAATTCCACCACCGACCGGGAATCGCACCCTTTGACCATGATGCCTACCTTCCCCTCAACTTTTCCGAAATCCAGCAAGTATTTGGAGAGGTTATTGGCACAGAGAGGGTTCCAGACCAACCGGGAAGCTGCCTGCCCGCTTTTCAGAAAGCACGGCGTTACACGCAGGCTATCAGAACCCATTTCATAGCCGATAAAATGGCCGATGCTGCCATCTTCAAACAGTTTCTTAACGCTGGTCTTTACTTCTTCTGAGGTTGCCTTCATCTCTTGTCCCCCCACCTGTTGGGACCTAGCGCCGTTATTTTATCTGCCGCCTCTTTGACCACAGCCGAGAATTTGGCGCCCTCGGCTGCCGATACCCACCTCAGCTGGAACCGGTCAGGCTCTATACCAATGTAGCTCAGCAATCTCTTGAGGACATGTGCCCTCCTTCGAGTCAGGTAATTACCCTCCGAATAATGACACTCTCCGGGATGACAGCCAAGTATCATTACTCCGTCAAGACCGTTGGCCAGAGCTCTGATTACCAGCTCCGGGGGCACCCGACCGGAGCACATCACCCTTATCACCCGCACATTCGTTGGCATCTGGAAACGGGAGACGCCAGCCAGGTCAGCACCGGCATAGGCACACCAGTTACAACAGAAAGCGAGGATTTTGGGTTTAAATTCGGTTTGGACTTCCTTAGTATCCGGCAACTTCATCTCTTTCCGCTCAGGGCATTAACCATGCTCAGTAGCTGCACATCGGTAAAGCCTCTTTGTTGTATCGCCCTATTAGGGCAGGCCGCAGCACAAAGCCCGCAGCCCTTACACAGGGCGGCATTAACCTCAGCGACAATCTTACCTTCAAGCCCTCTTATTTTAGATTCCTTCAGCTCGATAGCGTCAAAGGGACATACCAGCACACAGGTTCCACACCCCTTGCAGATTCTGGGGTCGACCGTAGCTGTTATCGCCTCGACCTTGACCAGACCCTGCCTCAAAGGAATCGCTGCCTCTGAGGCGGCGGCATATCCCTGAGCGACACTCTCCCGAATATCCGCCGGCCACCGACAGGTGCCAGCCACATAGATACCATCCGTAGCAAATTCAACGGGGCGCAACTTGACATGAGCCTCAAGAAAGAAGCCCCCATCGCCTATCGGCACCTTCAGCATCCTGGAAAGCTCTTCATTATCATCATTGGGAATTAGAGGAGTAGCCAGAACCAGCAGGTCACAGGGAAGCTCTACCTCCATATCCATCAATTCATCATATACCTTCACCGACTTAACCTTTTTTGTGCCCACAACTTTCGGGGGTTTACTCGGGGTATATCTGATAAACCTGACGCCGGCTTCCTTGGCTTTTCTATAGTACTCTTCGAACTCCACGCCATAGGTCATCAGATCTCTATGCAGCACGTAGACCTTGGCTTCCGGGTTAATTTCCTTCATCAAGGCAGCGTTCTTGATGGCAGTCATACAGCATAGCCTCGAACAGTAGGGCCGTTCGGGTATCCGTGCCCCCACACAGTTAATCATCACCACATTCTGGAATTCTCCCAGCTCGCCATCCTTCAGCCGCTGTTCCAGATCAAGATGAGTAAGCACGTTAGCTAATTTCCCGTAGCGATATAGCTCCGGCTTGAGCACCTGAGCGCCGGTGGCCACGATAATCACCCCTACCTTAAAGCTAGTTTCTTGCCCATCTTCATCTATACTTACGTCGAAATTACCGATATATCCGCTGGCAGCCTTAACCACAGCTGGCATGTGGAGCTTTATCTTGGAGTGACTCTCCACTGCCTTGACTATACTCTCGACCAGTTCATCGGGGGCTTTGTTGATAGGGAAAAGCCGGTTGAGGTTGAGCAACCGCCCACCAAGTTCTGGCTCTTTCTCCACCAGGTGCACCTCAAAACCCTGGTTAGCCAGATTGAGGGCGGCGCTCATGCCGGCAACGCCACCGCCGATGACCATGGCTGCTGGATACACCTCAGATTCAAATTCCTCTTGTGCCTCCAGCCACCGGGCCTTGGCTACCCCCATCTTTACCAGCTCCTTGGCCTTCTCAGTGGCCTCCCGCCGGTTCTGCATGTGAATCCAGGAACAATGTTCTCTAATGTTGACAAACTCAAACAGGTACGGATTCAGTCCCGCATCCGCGCAGGCATTACGGAACAGCGGCTGGTGGGTTCTTGGCGTACACGAAGCCACCACAACTCGATTAAGGTTATGCTCTTTAATATTATTCTTGATGGAAGAAATGCCTTCCTCGGAGCAGGTGTACAGATTAGCCTCAGCATGGACTACATAGGGCAAGCCCTTGGCGTACTCCACCACCTCAGGGACATTGACAACCCCCCCGATATTAGTGCCGCAATGGCAGATAAAAACTCCGATACGAGGTATCGCCATTTACTTCTCCTTGCTCATAAACTCAGCAGCCCGGGCTGCGGCTGCCGATGCCTGGACAACTGAATCCGGAATATCCTGCGGCGCCTGACAGAAACCACAGGCAAAGACACCGGGTATTTCCGTGTCCACCGGGTGAAACAGTCTATCCGGAATATCGACAAACTGATAAGCATTCAACTTCAGATTAAGCATCTCGCTTAACTTCTTTTGCTCGCCGGACGGGACCATCGCCTGGCATAGCACGACCATATCTACCTCCATGCTGGTTCTGTTTCTGGCGGTGGTTTCCTCGTACCAGACAATAGGGTTCCCGTTATCCGGGTTTTCCGTAATCTCACTGGGGCGGCTTCTGATGTAGGTGACCTTATACTCCTGTTCAGCCCGGGCAATATATTCCTGAAACCGTTTGCCTACTGCTCTCATATCCGTATAGAAGATGAACGCCTTTAAATCGGGATAATGCTCGCTGGCTAAAATAGCTTCCTTGGTGGCATGCATACAGCAAACGCTGGAGCAATACAGCTTATGACGGGTATCCCGTGAACCGACACATTGAATAAATGCCAGATTCTTAGGCGCTTTCCCATCGGATGGTCGCTGCAATTGTCCCCCGGAAGGCCCCGAGGCGCTGATCATGCGCTCGAACTGCATGGCCGTGATTACGTTCTTTATCTTGCCGTATCCATACTCTTCCAGCCCTGAAGGGTCATAGAGGTCAAAGCCTGTAGCTAAAATTATCGAGCCTACTTCAACCTCAATGATTCGATCTTGTTGAGAGAAATCGATCGCACCTGCATCACAGAACTTTATACAAGCTCCACATTTCTTCCCTTCTGATTTAATATAAATACAGATATCTGGATCAATGGTGGCAACGTTGGGCACAGCTTGGGGAAAAGTAATATAAGCAGCTTTTCTCTTGGCTAAGCCTACTTGAAATTCGCTATCTGTCTTATAAGGGCATTTTTGCATGCACACACCACAACCAGTGCATTTTTCCTCATCCACAGACCTTGCCTTTTTCCTGATTTTAACCCTGAACTTTCCGGGGTCCCCAGCCACTTCTTCCACCTCGGAATAGGTCAACAGCTTGATGTTAGGGTGCCGACCCGCCTCAATCATCTTGGGGGCAAGGATGCACATGGAGCAATCATTGGTCGGGAAGGTCTTATCCAGCTGGGACATTCTACCGCCAATGCTGGGGGTCTTTTCGACAAGATATACCTGAAACCCCATATTGGCCAGGTCCAGGGCAGACTGGATACCAGCGATACCACCACCAATTACCAGGACAGACTTCTTTGCCAAGTTCAATCCTTATAACTAATTACTTAAATCGCTATAACTTTCTTCTTTCCCTGCGGGACATAGTTACAGGGAGGGAAAAGCTTGCAGAGTTCACCCGTACCTGACCCCCTCCCGTCAACAGGGAGGGATTCCATACGAATTATGCGAAAGACCATAATCTCAGCCAAGTTGGGCAGCTATGCAAGCCGCCAGAACTATAGCTATTCGTAACGGGGAATTATAGCAAGGTCAGAGAAATTTTTCTACCCGTCTTCTGCCGGACTTGAGGAAGGTTCAGATGTCGTCTATTCTTCTGACTCGGGGGCGTAAGGAGACGAGGGAGACATTAGAGCTTTAGTTAAGAGGAAAGCTGCTTGTAGTGCCTCGGTCGGGCAAAGCGGGAAACATTCTTTGCAATCCCAGCATTCCCTGGAGGCTATTTCCGGGATGAAAGCTACCTCTCGTCTCACCCCTCTGTCCACAAATCCAATAGCGTTTTTCTTCTTGACCTCGGCGCAGTACCTCACACAGAGACCGCAAAGAACGCAAAATGAGGACTCTTTTTCAAAGCGGTCTTTATTTGCTCCATACTCTTTAGCCAGGTCCTGCAATTCTACGGCATCTGGGGCATGAGCCAGCATCAGTTCCAGAAGCATTTTGCGAACTTTATCTACCCTCTTAGACCTAGTCTTTACTAACAGATTTGGTTCTACCGGGTAAAGGCAAGCCGCCACCAGATTTGTCCGGCCGCGAGTTTCTATCTCTACTGTGCAAATTCGGCAGGCTCCGTAAGGTTCTAATTTCTCATGGGCACAAAGTGTCGGAATAAATATCCCCGCACTTTGTGCTGCCTCCAGAATAGTCATCCCTTTCTTGGCTTTAACTTCCCTGCCATCAATCTGTAAAGTGATTTCACTCATTTTTCTTTACTCTTTCTGGCTATAATTCTTGCTTCTTCAGGGATGGGAGGCGGCACCGGTTCGCCAGAAATCTTCTTCACCGCATTAAAGCGGGACGGGCAGACTTCAAAGCAAGTCTTACACTTGATACATTTCTCCTGGACAATTACATGAATCTGGTTTTTACCACCAGCAATGGCTCCTACCGGACATTGCTTGAGACAAATCATACAGGCCTGACACTTATCCGGGTCAATATAGTATGAGATTAACTCTTTACAGACATAGGCTGGGCACCTTTTCTCCTTGATGTGTGCTTCATACTCGTCTCTGAAGTAGTGGATGGTGCTCATAACCGGGTTAGCGGCAGTCCTGCCCAGAGCACAAAGCGAGGCATCTCTGGTTACCTCGGCTAGCTCCTCCAAAAGCTCGATGTCACCCTTTTTCCCTTTTCCTTTGGTGATATTAGTCAAGACCTTAAGCATTTGCCTGATGCCTTCACGGCAGGGGACGCACTTTCCGCAGGACTCATCGGCCAGAAAATTGAGAAAATATCTGGCGGTATCAACCATACAGGTATCCTCATCCATCACAATCATGCCGCCTGAACCCATCATGGAACCCACTTTAGTTAGCTCGTCAAAATCTATGGGAAGGTCAATATACTTTTCCGGAATAACACCCCCGGAGGGACCGCCGGTCTGGACAGCCTTGAACTTCTTTCCGCCGCGAATCCCGCCACCAACATTAAAGATAATCTCCCTGAGCGTCATCCCCATCGGCACTTCCACCAGCCCCGTGTTATTCACCTTGCCCACCAGGGAGAATATCTTGGTTCCCTTGCTGCCTTCCGTCCCGATGCCCCGGAACCAGTCAGCACCGTTATTGATGATGAGCGGCACCGTCGCCCATGTCTCAACATTATTCAAGCAACTGGGCCTATCCCAAATGCCCTTGACAGCAGTGTGAATATACTTCGGCCTGGGCTCTCCTACCTTGCCTTCTATTGCCGTCATCAGAGCACTGGATTCACCCGAGACGAAAGCACCGGCTCCCCGGTGCACTTTAATAGTGAAATCAAAACCTGAGCCCAGGATATTCTCCCCCAGGAAACCATATTTCTCAGCCTGCTCGATAGCAATACCCACGTTCTCTACTGCTAAGGGATATTCCTGTCGAACGTAAATATAACCCTCATGGGAGCCGATGGCATAAGCTCCGATGATCAACCCCTCAAGGACCGAATGAGGATTCCCCTCGAGAAGGCTCCTATCCATATAAGCACCCGGGTCTCCCTCGTCGGCATTGACGATTACGTATTTTATTTCGCCGGGGGCATTGCGACATTCTTCCCACTTCCTGCCAGTAGGAAATCCGCCTCCCCCCCTCCCTCTCAGGTTGGATTTTTTAACTTCTGCTAATACTTGCTCAGGGGTCATCTTGAAAAGGGCTTTGGCTAATGCAGAATAACCACCGAGCGCCAGATAGTCATCGATGCTCTTGGGATCAATCTCTCCGTTGGAACCGAAAATAAGCCGCTTTTGGTTCTTATAGAAGGGAATTTCATATTCATGAATTATCTTTTCGTTGGTACCGGGGTCAGTGTAGAGCAGGCGCTCTACAACCTTCTTTCCCTTTATAGTCTGGGAGACAATTTCCGGAATATCCTTAGGCTCTATTTGCAAGTAGCATATTTTCTCGGGGTGAATAACTATAATAGGTCCCTTCTCACAAAAGCCATGGCAGCCAGTCCTCCTGAAGTCTACCTTACCACTTAGCCCTTGTTTTTTAATTTCTTCTTCAATACTAACAGCAACTTCTTCGCTACCAGAAGCATGGCAGGCAGTCCCGGAACAGAGTGTAATACAGGGTTTATTGGGGTCTCTCTTCGACAGGATGCCCTTCCTGAGTTCTTCCAATTCGGCGGGCGAGTTTATCCTCGGCATAATTTTCCCCTAATCATAGTTTTTCAGCACTTCCTCTGCCTTGGCTGGTGCTATCTTGCCGTGATACTTTCCATCAACCACCATCACCGGTCCTAAAGCACAGCAGCCCAGGCAGTTGACGGTCTCTAAGGTAAACTTCATATCTGTGGTCGTCTGTCCAGCTTGAATGCCCAGTACCTCCTCTACCCTATCCAGAATTCTTGGCCCACCTCGAACATGACAGGCAGTGCCCAGACATACTTGAACTTCATGACGCCCTCTGGGAATTAAACTAAAGGCTTTATAAAAGGTGGCTATATGTTGTATCTGGCTTAAAGGCACTCCTAATTCTTTACTGACTTTTTTTAATGCCTCATGAGGAAGCCAGCGATTTGCTCGCTGAATCTCCAATAATAGTTGAATCAGCGAACTGGCATCGCCCTGATATTTAGTTATAATCTGCTCAATTTTATCCCCACCACTAGCCGCTGCCTTGACCTTCTTCTCTTTCACCTAACCTAGCTCCTTTTATCCACTTTAAACAGGAACAAAGCCCTTCTTTCTTTCATCGAACCTGATTAATCCATCTTTTGCTGAACTATTAAGGTGTCTGGAAACTTCCGACGGGCTTAAGCCCAAAATCTCTGAGATTTCCCCGGTGGAAAGGGGCCTTTCCCGCAGGAGTAACAGAATCTGGCTTATTGCTAATTTATCGACAATTAATTCACGGAATAATCTATTTACCTCTTCGCTGTTGAAAAACTTGGCATATTCATCTTCTGTATCAAAATGTACTCTCAGCCGCTCCCTTTCCACCAGCTTAATGTAAGGGACCAAACTTCTCGCCGCCTCGAGTTTTAACTTTAATCCTTTGGCATCAATTCCTTCGCCTACTCCCAGAGGCCCTAATTCTTTTAGCTTCTTGGCGAAGTCAGTCATAACTTCGGCGAAACGGATTCCTTGAGAGGCAGATACCCACTCCAGCCTCAACCTGTCGGGATTCACCCCTATCTGTTCCAATAGTTTTTTACATATATGTATCACGCTTAATGCATCATAATTTCCTTCCGTGACATAGTGGCATTCGCCAAGCCAACAACCACCCACAAACACCCCGTCCATTCCGTTTGAGAAAGCCCGTAGTATGAATGCCGGGTCGATTCTGCCGGAGCACATCATCCTTATTATCCTTATGTTAGTGGGGTATTGATACCGGGAAACTCCAGCCAGGTCCGCCCCTGCGTAGCAACACCAGTTACACAAAAATCCTAAAACCTTTGGTTCAAACTCGTATCCCATAGCTATTCTTTAGTTACCTCTTAAAGAGTAACTTGATATGTTCATCAGTGGACTTCTACAAGCGCCGGAACTGCTGCGTCAATCGCCGCGAATATCTGCTCATCAGTAAAGTGTTTGGCGGTAATAGCCCCGGCTGGACACTTCGAGTTACACAAACCGTCCCCCTTACAGAGGACAGGAATAACCCTGGCTTTTTTGCCTTGTGGTGTGTCGTGAAACTCTATAGCACCATACTTACAAACCGAAATACAAGCCCCGCATGATATACACTTATCCTCATCTACTTCAGAAATAGCACCGGAGGCAGTGACTGAATCCTTGGAAAGAATAGTTGCCGCCCGGCCGGCAGCTCCGTAAGCCTGGCTAATCGATTCTGTTATATGCTTGGGATAGTGAGCCGTTCCACACAGGAAAACGCCATCGGCAGCAAAATCAACGGGCCTTAGTTTCACATGGGCTTCCTGGAAGAAACCATCCGGGTTCAGGGGCACCTTGAATAACCGGCATATCTCAGCATTGGTTGCCGGAGGAACCACAGCAGCCGCTAAAGCCAGGACATCGGCATCCAGAGCAACTTTCTTACCTAAAATCGGGTCGGTCACAGTAACCCTGAGAATACTCTTGCCACCCTCCTGGACAGCTTCCACCTGGGGTTTATCCTCCGGTTCATAGCGGATGAACTTTACCTCCCGGTTCGCCGCTTCCCGGTAATATTCCTCGGCAAACCCGTAAGTCCTTATGTCCCGATAGATAATGTAGATATCCATCTGGGGGTTTATTTCTTTTAGTTTTAAGGCGCAGGTTATAGCATTATTACAGCACACCCGGCTGCAGTAATTTCTTTCTTCGTTTCGGCAACCTACACACTGAATCATCACCAGGCTCTGGGCGTTAACCACCTTGGCTTCCCTTTTGGCGATTTGCTCCTCTAACTCCAACAGGGTAAGTACCCTGTCATCTTGCCCATAGAGATATTCGGTGGGTTTATATTCCTCGGCGCCGGTAGCAATGATGGCTATCCCATGGGGTATTTCCCGAACCCTTTCTCCAGACTTTACCTTGGTTACGAAATTCCCTACATAACCGGAAACCTCGATGATGGTGGCATCGGTAGATACATGAATTAAGGGGTGCTGGTAAACCTTGCGGATAATATCCCTCAGATAAGCCTGGACATCCATCCCCTCCAGCGTGTAATGAATTCTGCGAGCTATTCCCCCCAACTCCTTATCCTTTTCCACCAGGTAAACCTCAAATCCCTGGGTAGCCAGGCTCAGGGCGCTGGTCATTCCCGCTACGCCTCCCCCGACTATCAACCCCCTTTTGTCGACCGGTAGCTGGAATTCCTGTAAAGGCTGTAAAAGGGCTGCCCGGCCTACCGACATCCTGACTATATCCTTGGCCTTGCGGGTGGCGGCTTCTTTTTCTCGAGAATGGACCCAGGAGCAATGTTCCCTGATATTAGCAAACTCAAAGTAGTAGGGATTAATTCCCCCCTCACGAAGCGTGTCCCGGAATAGTGGCTCATGTGTCCTGGGGGTACAGGCAGCCACAACCACACGATTGAGCCCCTTTTCTCTGATGGCATCGGCTATCCGCTGGGCAGCATCAGTAGAACAGGTAAAGAGGTCTGCCTGAGCGTGGACAACATTAGGTAAGGTCAGAGCATATTCCACTACCGAAGGAACGTTTACCACTCTGCCGATATTAGCCCCGCAGTGGCAGACAAAGACCCCTATCCTTGGTTCCTCTCCCAAAACATCCCTTTCCGGCGGATATACCCTTGCTCTGGCCAGCTTCCCTCGCCGGTAGGCCAGGAGTTGGCTACAAATGGCGTTAGCCCCGCTGGCAGCCATAACCGACTCCGGGATATCTATAGGCCCACGGAAGGCTCCGCTGACAAAAATTCCCGGTCGGGAGGTTTCAATAGGATTAACCGGATTAGTTTTACAGAATTTGTGAGAATCGAGTTCGATGCCGAACTTATCAGCCAATTTCTCCACATCATCAGGAGGGTTCAAGCCAACGGCTAATACCACCATGTCGAATTCCTCTTCCTTTACTCCATCATCAGTAGTAGAGTATTTTATGGTTACATTCTTGCTTTCTGATAGCTCTTTCCCTATTGATACGTAGCTTCTTATAAATCTGACGCCGGGAAGGTTCGCTGTCCTTTGATAAAATCGCTCAAAGTCCTTGCCAAATGACCGGATATCGTTATGGAATATAGTAGCCTCGATCTCGGCGTCATGGTCCTTGGCCAGAATCACCTGCTTCTGGATATAGGTGCAGCATACGGCAGAACAATAGCTATTGCCTCCCGGGATAACCTGTCGGGAACCGACACACGAAATCCAGGCTATCCTCTTCGGGAGCTTCCCATCAGAAGGGCGCCTTATCTCACCTTCGTAAGGACCGGTGGAACATAATATCCGTTCAAAGTCCATACCATTTACCACATTCGGCATCTTTCCGTAGCCAAAGTCGCTCCTCAGTTTGGCGTCAAAGGCTTCATAGCCCGGAGCCAGGATTATCGCCCCGACCTCTATTTCTACCCTCTCTGGCTTTTGGTGAAGGTCTATAGCGTTATTCTTACAGACCCCTACGCAAATGTTACATTTCTTGTCTTTGAGGAACAAGCAGCTTTCAGGGTCTATATAAGAAACAAGCGGGACTGCTTGAGAAAAGTATATATGGCTGCATTTACTAAAAGATAGGTTTTGATTGTATTTATCGAGGACCTTGACCGGGCAATACTCGGTACAGGTAGTACAACCCCGGCATTTATCATCTAAAATGTATCTGGGCTTTTTAATCAGGGTTACCTTGAAGTCTCCTGCTTCTCCCTCCACCCTGTCCACCTCAGTATAGGTCAGGATATCTATATTGGGATGCCGTTTGCATTCAATAAACTTGGGGGATTCAATGCACATAGAGCAGTCATTGGTCGGGAAGGTCTTATCAAGCTGGGCCATCTTGCCGCCAATAGCCGGTGATTTATCAACCAGATAAACCTTAAAGCCCAGCTCAGCCAGGTCCAGGGAGGCTTGAATTCCGCTGATGCCTCCACCGACAACCATGACATCGCCGACATTACTTTCTCCGGGATTATTAACAGGCTGCTCTTCAATCAGTTCTTCTGCCATTTTCTACCATTCTTATCAGGTTTGATATGCCCTGATTATAGGTACTATCGGTCGAGAAGCCCCGATTTTATCGGGGCTTCTCTAAATTGCCTCTTGGATAACCTCTGTAATATCTTTAACCTCTATGACATCAGGGTTCTCCCGGGTTAACCGGCTATCCTCAAACATTGTGATGCAATACGGGCAGGCAGTAACCAGCACCTCCGCCCCAGTCTCGATAGCTTGCTCTAATCTGAGGTCAGAGAACCTTTCGCCTTTGGGAACGTCCATCCAAATCCCACCCCCTCCTCCTCCGCAGCAGAGACTATTTTCCCGCGAATCAACCATCTCAATCAGTTCTAAGCCGGGTACTTTCTTTAAGACCTCTCGGGGTTCATCATAGATGCCATTATGTCGGCCCAGGTAGCAGGGGTCATGATAAGTAATTTTCTTACCGTATTCCTTGGCAAACTTAAGCCTGCCTTGCTTAATAAGCTCGAACAAATATTGAGAGACATGCATTACATCAAAGTTGACCTTAAATTCGGGATACTCGTTTTTGAAGGTGTGGTAACAATGGGGCGAAGAAACCAGTATTTTCTTAACACCGTTGTCGATAAAGGTCTTGATGTTTTCCCTGGCTAAGCGCCTGAATAGTTTCTCATCCCCTGCCTTGCGAATACTTTCTCCGCAGCAATTCTCTTTGGCACCCAGTATCCCGAAATCTACCCCGGCCTTGTTAAGGATATTGGCTGTGGCGATAGCCATTTTTTTTGTTCTTGCGTCATAGCTGGGGTAGCAGCAGGGAAAATACAAAATTTCTGTACCCTCGGTGAACGTTTTTACAGACAGACCTTTTGTCCAATCTGCCCTCCTGTCTCGTGCTTCACGCAAGGGGTTGCCTTCAGCACCCAGGCTGACATTTACGGTGTGGATTGGCGCCGGAGAAACTCCTGCTTCCCAGGCAATCCTGCGCAACGACAGGCTAGCCTCTATCGTCCCCACTCCCCTCGGACACCGCTGAGGGCAGCTTCCACAGGTAGTACAACGCCATACGTCTTCGTTCTCTATCTCGGGCAGACCAAACGTATTCTGTCGGACCATCCTGCGGATACTGAAAACCCTGACCCTGTTCCACGGACAAACAGTATCGCATAATCCACATTGATAACAGAACTTGCAGGCTTCCCCGCCTGCCTCTTTTATGGCATCTATCCCTTCCTTGAAGGGGGCTATAATCTCCGTTATCTTTTACTCCTTCTCTTTCGTCTTGATTTTCAGCTCTTGGCTATTCGGGCCAGGGTATCCTTTACCGCCTTCGCACCATACTTTTTCACCAACGATTCTAATCCTACCTCCATCTCCCTCGGCTTTTCCTCTTCTTCCCCTTCCTCTTCCCTTTCTTCATAAGTCAGAGCATCGTTTATGCACCATTGAACACACAACGGCTCTTCTTGTGGCAACTTCTCCTCACACATGTCACACTTCAGGGGAAGACCGGAATCCGGTTCTTTAAAAAGATCCCGGGATGGGCAGGAAGCCCGGCAGAAGCCGCACTCATCATATTCTTTTTCGTTTAGCGTATAAATGTTTCGGCCGTTACATTCGGCTTCAGTATACTCACCGGCCATTACCGGGACATAAATATTTTTTAGCGGATCAAAAAGCACCCGAATCCGGGACCTCTCCGGGTTGATGCTGCTATATTTGGGCGCAGCATGAAATGCGGAGCAGATTACTTCACACGCCCGGCAACCGTTGCACTTATCAACGTCAACCTTGATTACTTTAACCTTTTTCGTTTGTTAAAATCCCCCTTTGTTCCAGGTCTTGGCCGACGTAATCCAGACCGAGTTTGTCCAAAGTTTCCTTGGTCGGAATACCTTCATTATTCCATCCCTTAAATTTGTAATACTCATCATGAACCTTGGCTTCAAACTCGGGAAATCTCTTCCTCCAATGGTCGTCCGGAGGACGTTCGTCCTTTCTCCTTAAGCCCCTCCTGATATTAACGGCTCTGAGCAAATTTCGATTCCTTTTGGCTATTCCCCACAGCCTGTCTTCATCGATGTCCATCCCGGTCGCCGATGAGATTATGCGCGGTAGGTTGTGGATATGATAGGGAGGCTTCAGAGGGAATGAGGACAGCCCGGCGCAGATGCCAGTTGCGTCATCGATATAATGCATCGTCTCCTGCCATTCCACAAGTTCACAAACTAAATCGATAGGTGGCCAATATGGTAATGCCTTACCTTCGTCTCCCCATTCCAGAATAAATTGCTTGAACCTTTCTTCCTTTCCAGTGGGGACCTGTATCCAATCCCTTACGAACTCCTCCCGCAACTCTTTGGTAGGAAAAGGTGCCTGAGGGAGCTGTCCTTCAATTTGCGTAATATTCACCTTCTCGCCGGTTGCCCACATAATGTAATAAGCGGGGTTCAACATTCCCAGCTTGATGGGAATCTGCTCTTGTTTCTTAATGGTATTACGATCGTACGCCTCTGCCCCCTTGCCGATTTGACGGGCTGCCCGGTAAACGCCATCGGCCAGAACATCTCCAATGCCTTCTCGCCGAACGATTTTTTCAATTAAATAGAAGAACCTATCCTCGTTATTGGACGGGAATTCGGGCAGGTCCTGGTCGGTCAAAATACCATTTTCGTAAAGCTCAATGGCGAAGGCCATAACCTGAGGCGTGGTGTACCCATCCACTCCATATTCCTGAGCCAGGCCAGCGATTTTAAAACCGAACTCCAGGTCATCTGTCATAGCCCCCATCACATAAGTAAGTTTCGAGTAGCATTTCATCATGTATTTGGAAAGTCCTAGCGCTGGGTGCGCAATCACTGCCGCGCATTTCATCGGACAGTTATAGCAACTTATTAACCGCTCCACCGCTTTGTCCTGAGTCCCCTTCCACTTTTCTGCGGTCTCCTTAGTCCAAAAATCCTTTCTCCTGACGCGGGCATTTCCCCAGGAAAAACTGGTGGTGTGCCACTCCTCATTGTGGATGGCCATCTCCTGGGGTGAGCCCAGCCCGGCCAAAATGGGCGGCACCCCCTGAACCGGGTTATCTCGCCGGAATTCTATATATTTCAGCACCTCGTTGCAAAGCTTCATAAACTCATCCGGTCGAGCGATATTGAGGTCCTTCTTCCCGCGGACAGCTATAGCCTTCAGCCCTTTGTCCCCCATCACCGCACCCATGCCGCCTCGGCTGGCGCTGGACCTGCCCTGCTCGATGGAAGCAAAATAGACCTTGTTTTCGCCCGCCAGACCGATAGCCGCCACCTGGGCTTTCGGTTCCTTAAGCTCCTGTCGAATAAGTTCGGCGGTTTCCAGAGAGCCTTTACCCTGCAAGTGAGAAGCATCGCGTATCTCTACCTTGTCATCGTTTATCCACAAATAGACCAGATTGGGGGACTTGCCACGAATGATTACTTTGTCATAACCGGCATGCTTCAATTCTGGTGCCCAAAATCCCCCCATCATTGAATATGCCATTAACAAAGTTTGAGGAGAAAATGTCGAAACGATGGTCCGATTAGCTCCCGGAGCAGGTGTGCCGCCTAAAAGTCCGGTGCTGAATATCAGTAGATTATCAGGAGAAAATGGGTCAACTTCGGGGGAAACCCTATCCCACAATATCTTGGCGTTAGTACCTAGACCCCCCAGGTGAAGTTCAGTTAATTTTGGGTCACTCGCTTCTCTCTCAATGCTGCCTCGGGATAGGTCAACTTCTAGATTAATCCCTGTTTCTGCATACCTCATTTTTCAGTCCTAGTTGGGTTACGCAGTCTCTGAATCAGTGCCTTTTGCTAGCCAAGCTCAACAACATAGCACACTCAGCCTATCCCTGTCAAACCAAGCTAGCTTATTCGTTACCCTGGTGAAAAACTAGTAGCCAGTAGTCAGAATTCAGCATTCAGAATATTCCCCTACTGGCTACTGGCTTCTGGATTCTGTATTCTTGTTACCCCGCTTGGCTCAGATTTGTCATTTGGATTTTGAGCTTGATTTGGCATTTGAGCTTTGTCATTTGATATTGTATAGGATTTAGCCGCAGAGATTGCCCCGCCCTGCTCGCAACGACAAAAAAGCGGCGCGCTTGATGAATCAAGCTTATGAATTCTCCCCTCTTAAGATAAGAGGGGCTCGGGGAGTTATGAAAATCGTGGAAATAACCCCCTTTATCCCCCTTACTTTAAGGGGGACAGTGAAGGGAAGAGATAAGTTTGGCATTTGAGCATTTGGATTTTAATTGTCATTTGGATTTTGATATTTGGAATCCTGATAAATCAGGCTCCCGATTTTATAGTTGCCTGATTTATCAGGAAAGCCTTTTACCTAACTCTCAAAGGTCTTATCAAAATTAATAATATGGCTACGCTTGAAACCCTGCCGTCTGAAGAGGTCCTGCACCACTTTGTTATCTCCCGGAACGAGGGCACGAACCGTGCCAATACCTTCGGTTTGGCAATGCCCCAGGAGCGCCTCAATTAATTTGCTGCCAATGCCACGCTCTTGATAGTCAGGGTGAACAAATATAGCGTGAATAATGCATACTTCAGTAAGCGGCACCATTAGATACATCGACCGGTTGATGGCAAAGCCCACTATTCTACCCTCAGCCTCAGCTACAAAACTCAAGTCAGGCGGTGTCCCGGGGTTAGCGGAAGCCATGTCTTCATAACTGATAACATCGCGCCTCAAGCCCTGGATTATCCTGTTAAGAGCCAGGACCTCATGAATGTCGCTGCGTGTCATGAGTCGAATACTTATTTTAGCTTCTTTCGCGTTGCTCATCTTAAACACCTCCAAACTCTAACAAAGCTATGCAAGCTATTATACCCCCTCTCCAACCCCCTATCAAGACCTTTATCTCTCTCCAGAGTGGTTATGTGTGGTAAAATTAGGATTAGGATATATACTTTGGCTGATGGGTAGCCCAGCCAGCGGATTTGGGGGGCAAGTAACTAGTCACCAGATGAGTTAAGGACGCGAAAAATGAGATACTGTACCAATTGTGGAAACGAACTGAGTGCTGATATGAACTTCTGCCCTGGGTGTGGGTACAGGCTCATCGCAGAGGAAAAGCAGCCCACGCAGGAAAAGATTACTAGTGATATTGATACCGATATTGAGGTCCCCTTGCCAAAAATGGAAGACAAAGACATCCCTAAGCAGATACGTAATATTCTGGCTAGGGGTGAAATTGTCGAGAAAGATTTTAATGTGGAAGGATGCCGACTTTACGCAACCGACAGGCGACTCTTGGAAGTAAAGGGTCAGAGCATAAGAGATTTTGATTATGCTCACATATCGAGCGTTACATATACATTAAAACGCTATCTGTGGTTGATTGGCGTTGGTATTGCTCTTATCATCCTTGGTGCGGTATTGGACTCACGGCTCGATTTTGAGCTGTCTTTATGGGTTTTTCTAGTGATTGGGTTGATTCTCATAATTATCGGAGCCCTCTTTAAGGAGGAATTTGTCAAAGCCATTGTTGTTGGAGTCTCTGACCCCGTTAAATACAAGGGACAAAGGCAAACTTTACATTCATTACTGCAACTAATAAGGCAAAAACAGGCCGCCGAACCTGAAGCTAAAGAGAAAGAAACTAAAGACATCGATTCCATTGAAGCGATAAGAAAGCTGGCTGAGTTAAGGGACCAGGGAATCTTGACTCAAGAGGAATTTGAACAGAAGAAAAAGAAGCTCCTTTGAAGTCCGCGCCAGATTGCAACCCTGACTGGATTTTCTCTACGAGCCAACATCTTCGTAGCTAGGCGTAGGTAACACCAATGCCTAATAGGCATACCCCACGCCAATCCTGAGCAAGACTACATAAGACAATCTACGACTGCGAAATCAGGAGCGCCTTACTCTTTACTTTCCGTTTCCTTGGCGTGTAAATAAATGCCAACTGCCCAGCCAAGCGCATTCATTGTGATGCTATCCCCCGCAGTAGTGAGTGTCAATCACAGCAAGACAGAACTTTCCAAGCCATTGACTATGCCTGGGTGATACAGTATGCTTTAGTTATAAAAGTAGGAGGTACAATTAAATGAGCCAGTGGCAGTATCATATAGAAAAATACACTCTAAAAGAGTTAGCAGACCCAAATTATCTAAATATGCTTGGAAAAGAGGGCTGGGAACTGATTTTTTTGGATAGACTATCGGGAACTCGGTCGGGAATTGAGATGAAATGGTTGGCAGTGTTTAAGAAGCAGCTTGCAGAAAAAAAGGGGTGACCGTAATTTCAATGTCACTGCCTTTCGTATAGTCCAAGGCGTAGATAGCACCAATACCCCGGAAGATACCCTAGCCAATTAGCTTTATTGTGAACATCCTCGCTCTGACCTCCCCGATGCAATCGGGGCGCTCTCACCACTGAGCTAACCGCCCCTGGCACAGTTCTAGCAAAAGAATTTCTTTTTAGCTGAAACTGCAGCCAGGGGAGCTATCGCTATCCATAGCGTAATGTTTATCAGCATGGCTGTTACGTAGTTAATATCCACACTGATACCCAGCCTCGTAGCGATGGGGTCCCAGAGAAGCATGAGGAAGAATGAACTCAAGAAGAAACCCGGTATCGCCGCCAATATTTTGAAGTAACCCATTTTAGCCCTCCTTCTGTTTTATTCTTGTAACACTGACTCGATTTCTTGATAAGCCCGAGAGAGAATACCACAAATCAGCTCTGCTTTGTCGGCATCCAGACTGCGAAAGCCTCTGCCCAGCAAATCTTCGAGCGCATGATACTCCGCCATCACCCTGACCATTCTACCAATATTCTTGAAACCCCACTTATGCTTCATTTGCCTTCTAACGTCGTCGGCGATATTGCTCTGATTCTCCAGAAACTTGAGCCCTTCTTCCGTAATAGAGTACACCTTTTTGCCTTCCTGCTCAGTGGAACTGGCATACCCCATTTCTTCCAGCATCTGGAGAGTGGGATAGATAACTCCGGGGCTCGGCTTATAAAAACCGTAGGACATTTCCTCAAGCTCCCGGATGATGTCGTAACCGTGCCTGGGCTTCTCCTTCAGAAGGTCCAGTATCACGTATTTGAGGTCACCTCTCTGAAATGAAGTCCCTCTCCGCGCACCCCGAAAAAATCGCTCTTCGTGAAACATACGGTCTCTAAACATTTAAACCTCCTTTTTCCCCATTAATCAATGTGGCATAAATAATATCTAGATATATCTAGATATTATTATACACCCAGCCCTTTTTTGTCAAGAGGTCTTTCAACGAGGAGGTGATAAATCTCAAAAAAATTTAAATTCAATTACCCCTGGGCAGCCCCGGGGGACAGTTCCCGAACTTCTATTTGAGAAGAAGGGACTGATTCCGTTGCTACAACAAATGCTCATCTATTCGCTACAAAAGATGGGGTAACTCTCACAATCACTTTGACAAAAGGCTCATCTGTGCTGCACAATCAAAACATGACATCCAGTCTGTTAGCGGTTCTCGTGGGCTCTTTAGCGTCCCTCGGCTGCCTGATCAGAGCCTTTATTATTTTGCGTCGGAAGCGCCTCATCGATGATATACCAACATCAAAAGTGCAGGGCGTATTCATCGGTTTAGTCGAACTTAAAGGCACAACGGAAAGTGAGAAGCCTCTGACCAGTTACCTGGCTGGGATTCGCTGTGTGCAATGCACGTGGCAAGTTGATGAACACTGGTCAAGGACGGTAGTTGAGACGTATACCGATGCGGAAGGTCATTCTCAAACTCGCAGCCGCACAGAAAGTGGCTGGACCAGAGTAGCTGGTGGCAGCCTGTACATCCCGTTCTATTTGAAGGACGATACCGGTGTCATCCGTATCGTTCCCGAACGCGCCACTATTCATGGCGTTACGGTATTTAATCAGACTTGCTCCCGGGGTAGTCCTCTGTACTTTGCTAAAGGACCGGCGAGCGAGGTTCTTGACTCTACTCACCAACGGCGCTTCATTGAGACTGCAGTGCCTCTCCATTCCATGTTGTATGTAGTAGGACAGGCACACGTGAAGGAAGACGTCGTTGCTCCTGAGATTACGTATGACAAGGATGCACCCTTGTTTTTGATTTCGACCCGCACGGAGAAGCAAGTTAGCCGCAGATATACATTGGAGTTCTGGTTGTGGTTTGTTGGGGCGTTGGCGGCAGTCATTGGAGGTACCGTAGCTTGGGGCATGCTCGAAACGGGAGGCATCGTGCGGCAACCGCTTGTCACTGCGGCTGGTGGATTTACTGGCGCCATTTTGCTCGGCTGGATTTGGACTGTGTATAACAGTCTCATCAACCTCCGTAACATGGTTGGGCAAGGCAAGTCGCAAGTTGATGTGCAACTCAAGCGACGGCACGACCTGATTCCCAATCTGGTAAAAACCATCGAAGGATATCGTACCCATGAAACCGAAACCCAGAAGCTGCTGGCGGAAATACGCACACAAGCAGAGGCAACGCTGCCCGGCGAAGCGGGACCTGATCCTAAAGGAATCGCGCCGATGTTGAATATAATACTTGAGCGCTATCCCGAGCTGAAAGCCAGTGAATCTTTCCTGCAACTCCAGCATGCACTCGTAGATACAGAGCAGCGCATTGCCCTGGCACGCGACTACTTTAATAACATTGTTACCTTCTACAACACCAGACTGGATATCATACCTGACCGGTTCGTGGCTGCTATAGCCAGGTTTCGTCCACAGCCTTTAATGACCGCCGCTGATTTCGAACGGGTTCCTGTCCATGTCCAGCTGGTATCGTGAGAACTCAAGCAGGAGTTTCTGAGAGAATCTTACACCGCGCTACTACCATTGGTAATTTCCAAGGAATGGGGGATAGTCCCCGAACTTTTGTTTGAGAAGAAACAGCCTATCCTTGATTTACAGCGGCTCCTGATCTCACATTGCACTTAAATGAGACATATGTAATATTAGAAGGGTAAATCAGGTAGGGGGTACTTACTCGGTGTCAATAAGAGAAATCGGCTGTTGTGGCGCATACTGCAAAACCTGTCGTGCATACATTACGGAGGGTGCATGCCGTGGATGTAAACTGGGATACGAAACCGGAGAAAGAGACATCACTAAAGCCAAATGTAAGATTAAAATCTGTTGCTTTCGAGATAGACATTTGGAAACTTGTGCCGACTGTGACGATTACTCCGACTGCCAAATAATTCATGAGCTATATGGGAAAAGCGGATACAAATATGGGAAATACCGGCAATCGATGGAATTTATCAGAAAGAATGGATACTCCAAATTCCTAGACAGAGCCGATAACTGGAAGGGCCCTTACGGCAAACTTTGAACGAGTATCTTGCTGAAATGTGGTAATACCGTTAACTCTGGTGGGCTATTCAGACAGTTCCCGAACTTTCATTCGAGAAGAAGAGGCTAATACCGGCTCTACAGCAATTGTTTCATTCAGGATTTCGGCAATCCTATCCACCTGGGCGTTCTGTCCATATATTCACGATAGGTAGTACCAAATTTGTCGAGACAAAAACGCTCTTCCGCACTTACGAAAATAGCGCACAAAATTATATATACGATTGAAAACAATAAGAAAAACCATGAGGCTGAAGCTATACCTGCACCTATAAGTGTCAAAAACAGACCGAAATACATAGGATGTCTTGAATATCGATAAAGCCCTTTGTTCCACAACCCACCGAGCGGGATCTCAGCAACATTCACTATAGCTATCGTCCAGGTAACCACCCCCAAGACACACAGCGCAAGACCTACATAAAACCATGCCGTTCCTAATTGTAATGGCAGAAAAATAGAGTATATAAAGAGTCCGAAAAATAAAACATAGCTAGCAAAAATATGTATTATATGCTCAATCTTATTATATGCAGGAGCCCCGCCCGTTTTCTTAAACATATCCCCGGTACCCACCAGTTTATCAATTAGCATCATAATGAGAGGGTGCAGAGGAATAAACAGCAGGAGAATCCAGGCGTTCCAGACACCTATTTTAAAAGCTGGTATGAGTGACATGATTAACCTCTTTTTGCAATGTCCCGAGGGTATACATTTACGTTGTAGACTGAGTGTAGTCCTCGGTGATTCTTATTGTCAATAAGCACCTGGTTGTCGGTTCAGAGGAATATCACCTTACAGGTCAAGGTAATGCCAATGCCAAACGTCGAACATGGTAATATCATTACCTATGGTGGGTCCTGGGGGACAGTTCCCGAACTCTCGCTAATTGACCCGCTTATTGACACGACAGATATTTGATGTTAAGATTTAATATTAGGATTCATTACTAATAATATGAACAGACATACAAAACAGAGAGAGGCGATCTTAAGTTTTCTGAAAGGAACCTATTCTCATCCCACCGCCGACCAGATATATGATGAGGTCAGAAAAAAGATTCCCAATATCAGCAAAGGGACAGTTTATCGCAACCTTAAAGTATTGCAGGAAATGGGGCTGATTTCAGAGTTGAGCTTTAATGGCACTGTTAGCAGATTCGAGGTAAAACAGGAGAGTCACTACCATTTCCGATGCGAACGATGCGGCCGGGTATTGGATATTGACGAGCCAGTTGACAAAGAGTTAGACCGAAGAGTCGCTAGCAAAACAGGGCTCAAGATTCACCACCACCAGCTTGAGTTTCGGGGGCTGTGCCATGATTGTCAGCGTAAATAACATGACTAATCAAGGCAGAATGCTCCCGAGTTGCTGGCAGCGAATTTCCAGAAATACGGTGGAATGAAGGAGGTGTTATGAATTAATAAAAACTCATCAGCAGAGACAGCATCTTATTCAATAAAACAAAAAAGGAGTAATAAAATGGCTAAAGTAGCAATAGAAATGGTGAAAAAAGCTGGAGTCAATGTAAAACAATTGCTGGAACTACTCGTCGACAATGCCGCTGCCGAACTGACAACCTACTACTATTACACTATCCTACGAGCGAACTTGATTGGGCTCGACGGAGAGACTATTAAGGAAATCGCCGAGACAGCCCG
>DATBWO010000064.1:0-4515 GCA_036514775.1 Dehalococcoidia bacterium
CCGCCTCCAGCGCCTTGGCAACCATGATGCCCATGGCTATAACAGTTGCATCCCTGCCTTGTCTCATGGTTACTGCCTTGCCTAATGTGAAGTGATAGCCTTCGGGGTAAACAATCGGGGTCTTAGGGCGACTTAGCCTGATGTAGAAAGGTCCATATTCACTTGCCGCCACCCTTACTGCCTCAGCAGCCTCTATAGCATCAGCAGGAACAACAACAGTAAAGCCGGGGAGAGCACAATACAAGGCCAAGTCTTCAATGGCGTGGTGGGAGGTGCCATCTTCACCAACGGTGATGCCTCCGTGAGTGGCGACAACTTTGACATTTAGTTCTGGCTGAGAAATACAGAGCCTTAGCTGGTCAAAACAGCGGCATGAAGCGAAAATGGCGAAACTGCTGACAAAAACGATTTTTTCCGAGGCAGCCAATCCAGCAGCTATGCCAACCATGTTCTGTTCTTCCAGACCGCAGTTAAAAAAGCGGTCAGGAAACTCTTGGGCAAAAAAACTGGTCATTGTTGAAGGCGATAAATCGCCGTCCAGAACAACAATGTTCTTGTTTTGCCTGCCCAGCTCTACCAAAGTTTTACCGTAAGTTTCCCGAGTAGATGCCTCAGCCATACTTACTCTAACTCCTTTAGTGCCCTTTCGGCTTCTTCCCAGGTAGGTGCCTTGCCGTGAAACGCCACATTGTTTTCCATGAAGCTAACCCCTTTGCCTTTGATCGTGCGGGCGATGATGACAGTGGGTTTGCCTTTTATCTTTTTAGCCCTTCGGCAAGCGGACAGGATTTGGTCAAAGTCGTGTCCGTCTATATCAATAGTATGCCAGCCAAACGCTTGCCATTTTCGGGTAAAAGGCTCAAGGTTCATGATGTCTCGAGTCCAGCCGCTGAGCTGCATACCATTGTAGTCAACTATAGCCGTTAGGTTATCTAGTTTGAAGTGGGCTGCTGAAAGAGCCGCTTCCCAGGTTTCCCCCTCCTCACATTCCCCGTCGCTAAGAAGGACATAGGTCCGGTAAGTTTTGGAATCCAGCCTGGCGGCCAGAGCGACGCCAATAGCGAAGGACAAACCCATACCCAAAGAACCAGCGGACATTTCTACCCCGGGAGTAAACTTCCTATCAGTGTGTCCCTGAAGACGGCTATCCAACTTTCTCAATGTTGCCAGCTCTGCCACGGGAAAGTAGCCAGCTTCAGCCAGGGCAGCGTACAAAATTGGAGCAGCATGTCCCTTGCTCAATATAAACCGGTCACGGTCTGACCACTGGGGATTTTGAGGGTTATGGCACAAGACCTTGAAATAAAGCGCTGTGATAATATCGGCTGCTGATAGAGAGCCGCCAGGATGCCCGCTGCCTGCCGTAGCTGTCATGGTGATTACATGACGGCGCAGCTTTTTAGCCAATTCCTTGAGTTCTGCTGTGGACAGGTTGAATTTGTTACTTTGCGAGGCGCTTTTGGGCGATACTTCACTATGATTTGGCATCGGTCAAGAATTAAATTGTAACTCAAAATGGCTTACAATGTCTATAGTGAGTAGGCTACCTTCAGACCAAAAGGGGACATATTATTCCGGGGATGGGAGGAGGTGCTTTAATTGAGTTAAATCGCTCAGAGACTCCTGATGGTTTCTCCCCGACCTGTCAACATGAAAAGCATTGATGCCAGCTTGGCGGGCATTGAGTAAATCAAATTGCCAGTTATCACCCACATGGATGACCTGGCTCGGTTTGACGCCTATTTCTTCACATATCCTGAGGTAAAAATCGGGGCTTTTTACTTGTCTGTAATGCGAGATAGAAGAAAAAATTCGAACAAAATAGGGTTTGATATCCCGCAATAAGCAATGCAGCAACTCCAGTGGCGTGCCTGAGGCCACAATCAACTTATATTCATTAGCCAAGGAAGAAAGAACCTCAGTTACCTCAGGATAATAAGATATCTTATTAAAGCAGCTTTGTATCACCGGCTCAGAAGAACCCAAGCCAAGATAGTTAAACCAGTACTGTATGTCATACCATTCCAGCCTCTGGTCGCCAATCTTGCCATATTCCTCAGCTATACACCTCTTGGCTTGAGCAAAGTCAAGCCCTTGTTTCTGAGCGTAAAGTGCAGGGATAGCCTCATGCCATATAGTCTGGCTGAAATCAGGCGTTACCAGCGTACCCTCAGCATCAAAAGAGATAAATTCAACTTGTTTCATTGGAAATGCTGATATTATCATGGTAAAGAGGCGAAAGTCCATTTGTCTATTTCCCCCAGCAGAGCTAAAATACACAGAATGCTAAGTCAATCAGTCACAGAGAAGCTGAGCCATACCTTTGAGCTAGGTCCTATAAGGCCTCCCAGTGAAGCCTATTCCCTTCTCATAAGAGCGACCAGGAATTGCCCCTGGAATAGATGCCAGTTCTGTCCTATATACAAAGGCCGTAAGTTTGAACTGAGGTCGGTGGAAGAGATTATAAAAGATATCGAAGCGGCTAAGGCTATCAGTGAGGGGATAAAGGAAATAGCCTGGAAAACGGGCTATGGCAACAAAGTGCTAGAGGTGGCGGCAATACTCTCTGGTCAACCTCAATATGGACAATGTGTGTATCATGTTGCTCTCTGGCTTGGGACAGGAGGCAAGTCAGCTTTCCTCCAGGATTCCAATACCTTAATCATGCGCACCCCTGAGCTACGTCAGGTAATCGCCTTCCTGAGAAAAACCTTCCCCAGCTTAAATAGAGTAACTACATATGGTCGGTCCCATACGGCAGCAAGAAAGTCGTTAGCAGAATTAAAGGAACTCAAGGACGCTGGATTAGATAGGATTCACATGGGACTGGAGACTGGCTATGACCCTTTGCTGGCTTACATGGAAAAAGGATGCACTGCTAAGAACCACATTGAGGGTGGAAAGAAAGTGAAAGAATCAGGCATTTCTCTGTGCGAATACGTCATGCCTGGTCTTGGGGGCCAGAAAATGTCCCAAGAACATGCCCGGGAAACAGCCAGGGTGTTAAACGAGATTGACCCTGATTATATCAGGTTGCGCAGCCTCCACATCACTCCAACTATGCCGTTGTGGACCAAGCTGCAGGACGGAGATTTTAAACTGCAAACGGAAGACGAAATAATAAAAGAAGTAGCTGTTTTCATCGAAAACTTGCAAGTTACCAGCTATCTTACGAGCGACCATACACTTAACTTATTGATGGAGGTCGAAGGCAAAATGCCTGAGGACAAGGGAAAATGCCTCAATATCATAAATCAGTATTTATCATTGACAGATGAGGAAAGACTCAATTTCAACTTTGGTAAGCGGGCTGGTTTATACAATAGGCTAGCTGACCTTAGCGATAGCTATAAACACGACCAAATAGACCAAGCTATAAAACGCCTCAGAGCACAGGGTAGCAATGTTGAGGAGGCGATATTCAAGTTAAAGGACAGCTTTATTTAAGGTGAGAATCGTGGCCAAAGGATTTGTAAACCTAAATCGCTTCAAGCATGGCCGGGCAATAAAACAGAACAGCAAACAAAAGGCCGATTTACAAAGTAAGAAAAAATCAGAGGGAGGAAAAGCCAAATTTCGTGGCTAAAATAGATGAATTTACCTTTGGCTCTATAGTAGTCGAAGGCAAAAAATACCACCGGGATGTTTTGATTTTCGCCGATGGTACAGTAAAGAAGCGGAAAGGCGGCTTTCTGATGTTCGGCAGCCATAAAATCAAGAAACAGGAACTGGCAGAATTGAGCCAGGGTCATCCTGAAACAATAATTGTCGGCACCGGAACCGATGGTGCTGCCCGTATAGCTCCTGAGGCGGAAGGCTGGACTAAGGAAAAGGATTTAAGCTTACTGGTTCAGCCATCCTATGACGCCGTCGCCAGGCTAAATGAACTTGCTGAACAAAAGAAGAAGGTTGCTGCCTTGATTCACATAACCTGCTGAGTCATGAATTTATCTCAGCGTGATTTCCTGGTACTGGTAATAGTAGCGCGCTCAGCTGTATTTTCGGTATTTTCCTTTACATCCATAAATAATTTTAAAAGTTCCCTAGCCGCAAGCAATGCCAGCCATGCCAAAAATGAGCCAATTATTACTAGTACAATCCGCAACCCACCTTCAATTCCACCCATAGTAATTCCCCAAAAAAGCGCACCAATAAAGCCAAGCACTAATACTACCCATGCTATGACCCCTAAAACACTAGTCGCATATTTTATATAATAATAATACTCCGGTATCTTGCTTGCCTTACGCCTTCTCTGCAAAACATCGTGCGTTTCCTTCCCGGGCATCGGTAGCCAACGTTTTTTAAAGAGTTTGCCGAACAAGGAAAAGATTGTTGCCTTCATTCACATAACCTGCTAAGACATTGATTTATCTCAGCGTGATTTCTTTGTAATGTTCTCAGCTGTGATTCCGGTGTTTTCTGCTGTGATTCTGGTGTTCTCTTCCACATGAATCAATATGTAAATAAGTTCCCTAGTTGCCAGCAAGAATAGCCAGGCTAGGAAGGAGAAAA
>DATBWO010000065.1:0-15811 GCA_036514775.1 Dehalococcoidia bacterium
AGGCGAGCCAAGCCTTGGCCTGCTTGCGCTAAAGCTTCAGCGAAGGCAAGCGGGCAGGTCGCTCACAATGACGGGAGAGTAGAGATGCTCTTTCCCCTCCCAACCCACTATAAAAAGTGTCGCATCCCTTAAATTTTAATAGGAATTTAATATTTAGATGTTATCCTATAATCGGTTTTGTTTTTTTGCATTGACATGCTGTTCCAAGGCTGACCTTAGCTAGCTGAAACAATCCCAGAGATTGCCGCGCCCCGACAAGTCGGGGCTCACAATGACAGGGGAGTAGAGATGCTCTTTCTCCTCCCAGCCCGATATAAAAAGTGTCACATCCCCTAAATTTTAATAGGAACTTAATATTTAAATGTTACACTATAATCGGTTTGTTTTTTGGCATCGATGCCTGCCTTCTGTCGTTGCGAGGAGTCGATGAGATTCCTCGCTTACGCTCCGAAGTAGGCTTTGCAATCTCAGGGATTGCTGCGTCTCGACAAGTCGGGGCTCGCAATGACGCCACGCTTCGCCGGTAATGACGAAAAGCGGGTGGGGCGAGGCCTGGCTGGTAAACCAGGCAACTATGAGAGTGTGGAGACAGAAGCGAAAATGAGGCGGTTTTGTGGTATAGTGTATTAAAGATTAGGTTGCTGGAGGTAACTGATTATTGATTGGTTTCTTCTAGCACCAGAGGTTAGGTAACTTAAATCAAGAAGGATGTTGAGAGGTAATGAAAAGAATTGTTTTCTTGATTATGGCCAGTCTCTTGGTGATAGGGTTGGTCCTACCTAGTTGTAGTGGAGTAAGGCTCGAGCCACTACGCTATGTCTTCGAAGGTGGGAAAATTAGTATCGGTGTAGCCGGGGAGCTGACCCATATAGCTGGCCAGATGCAATGGACAGGCGCCTTGCTGGCACAGAATGCAGTCAATAGTGGTGGTGGGGTAGATATAGGGGGCGTGTCCTATATCTTAGAGTTGGTTCCCATAGAGACCGGTGAAGAAACCGTGGACACTACCGGTCTCACGGGCGTATCGGCTCTCACAGCAGCGATAGACGACGTGGACTTCATCCTCGGGGGTTTCCGGGCGGAAGCCGTTGAAGTCTACCGAGATGTGGCTATGGAGAAGGGGGTGATTTTCATCAACTGTGGTGCTGCCGCAGAGACGCTACAGCACAGCGTAGTCGACGATTACGCGGGCTATCGATTCTGGTTCAAGGGCATGCCGTACAACGAGTATTTTTTGGGCCAGAGCGTTGTGAGGACACTGGGAGCTGTTGCAATAAAGCTCAGAGAGGAAACGGGAGTAGCAGCTAATTATACACTGAAAGCCGCCATAATAGCTGATAATTTGGCGTGGGCTCGTGATCAAGTAACCGTTATTGAGAAACTGCTACCGAGTGTAGGCGTGAATCTTACTCGCAGCTTCTGGGTAACTTCCACAGGAGACTCAGCGGAAATGATATCTACACTGACCACAATAGCAGGCTTGGATCCCCAGTTTATTATCCCCATATTCTCCGCAGATGCTGGCGCTCTCTATGATGTGTTGCGTGCGTCTTATGTACCGAATGCTATGTCGGTAGGCATTAACGTATTTGCTCAGCTCAAGTCCCCTTGGGCTGCCAAACTTAACAATCCTCCCGGTGAGAACCAGCCCGCTTGTGCTCATGAGGTTATACTGGATACCTGGGCAGAGGGGCTAGAGCAGGGCCCCGGCAAGACGGGAAATTTCCTTACCGTGTTCATGAACTCTACCTCAGGAGAGTACCCACTCAATACCGCAGCTACCTATGACGCTATTTTTAGTCTGAAAACGGCTATCGAAGCAGTGGCATGGTACGATGCGGAGGAGGGAGTTGCATATGCGTGGGCTGATGACATTATTCAGTGGCTGGACGACCCGGTAAATGCCCAGGTGACCACGACTGGCTTGACCACCTATTATCCGAGGCCGGGAACTACGGCTGCCGGGAAACCAGCACTCACTGAGGCTCAGGTACGTTCGTTGTATGATCTTGATAGCTATAATTATACTTATACGTATGACGCGAAGGACTGGACAATGCCAGCACATACCACTCATGACCTGGTCTATGGTCCTGGACACTTGACCGGCATTGGCGCTCAGTGGCAGTGGGATGCAACGGCTGGTCAATGGAAAAAAGTGGGCGTCTGGCCAATGGATTTCGGAGACGAATACGACGAGTCGTTGACTGACCAGTACGGCTGCTGGAACTTTGCGTACAACGGCACGAAGACCCTCGTAATACCACAGAATGTAATCAACCACCACAAGCTTTAGAACACCCAGAGCAAGGACAGTAGCTCGCGATAGACCTGCCGGTGCCCCCGGGCTAACCCGGGGGCACCGCTTGTTTTCCCACCTGCCTCTTGTCATTATGAGTCCCGATTTATCGGGAGGCAGCAATTACAAGGATTGCCGCACTTCGTTATCAAAACCTCAAGTGGCTAGACATTGCTTGCTAATAGGGGTATACTAGCTAACACGTCTTCAAAACCGCCGCTGATAAGATGCTTAGGATAGATAAACTACGAGGGGAAAATCCTAAGCACTAAATACGAAATGCTAAACAATATTAAAGCTCAAAACTCCAATAACCAAAACAAGAAGGTTTTGAATTTTGGAATTAGGAGTTAGATATTAGGATTTAGGATTATGGATGAAGTGATTATTTCCCGTGCTATTGTTGAAAGCTACATGAAAGACTTCATGGGAGCGATGGAAGTGGATGTTGCTGTAGCTGGGGCAGGGCCGTCGGGGCTTGTTACTGCTTACTACCTGGCGAAAAAAGGAGTAAAGGTGGTGGTATTTGAGAGGCAGCTTCGTGTTGGCGGCGGCATGTCCGGGGGAGGGATGATGTTTAACCGCATCGTTCTTCAGGAGGAAGGCAAGCGGATATTTGATGAGTTTGAAGTTTCAACCGAAGAATATAAAAAGGGGTATTACGTCGCTGATTCGCTGGAGGCTATTTCCACTATCTGCTCAAGGGCGATAAAAGCCGGGGCGAAGATTTTCAATTTGATTAGCGTTGAAGATGTCATGATTCGGGAAAATGATAGGATAACCGGGCTTGTTTTGAACTGGAGCGCTGTTTCCTGGTCGAAGTTACATGTGGACCCTTTAACTGTAAGGTGCAAGGTGGCTGTAGATGCTACCGGACATGACGCTGAAATCTGCCGTATCGTAGTGAAGAAGATAGGTCCGAAGTTGAGGACGAAAACGGGGGAAGTGATGGGGGAGAAGTCCATGTGGGCTGAAAGAGGGGAAAGCGAAATATTGAAAAACACCAGGGAAGTCTATCCCGGGTTAGTGATCGCTGGTATGACAGCGAATGCCGTTTTTGGTTCCCCGAGGATGGGAGCCATTTTTGGTGGCATGCTTTTATCCGGTAAAAAAGCTGCCCGGGTAGCTATAAAATTACTCAAGCAAGGCTAGAATTACTAAGTCTAAGGGATTTTAATTGTCACCCTGAACGATAGTGAAGGGTCTCTAGATTCTTCGCTTCGCTCAGAACGACAAGAGTGATTGCGGGAATTGCTATGGCAAAGACAATAGCTGAAATAAATGAGAAAATCAGAAAAGGTAAGGCTGTGGTGGTGACTGCCGAAGAAGTGATTAACATTGCTAAGGAAAAAGGTGTAAGCAGAGCGGCCGAGGAAATTGATGTCGTTACCACCGGTACCTTTAGCCCCATGTGTGGGTCTGGTGCCTTTTTCAATATTGGACATTCCAAGCCAAGGATAAAACTGGGCGGCGGCAAGGTTTACCTTAATGATGTTCCGGTCTATACCGGGATAGCTGCCGTAGATTTTTTCCTCGGGGCAACTGCCCTCCCCGACGACGACCCCAGAAATAAGTTCTATCCCGGGGAGTTCAATTATGGTGGTGGCCATGTAATACAGGAGCTGGTAGCGGGTAAGGACATAATACTTACCGCCACCGCTTACGGAACGGACTGCTACCCCCGGAAAAAGCTGGAGACTCTGATTAACATTAAGGACATAAATGAGGCCATTCTATTTAATGTCAGAAATGCCTACCAGAATTATAATGTGGCGGTGAACCTCTCCGATAAGGTTATCTATACCTATATGGGGGTGCTCAAGCCGAATCTGGGAAATGCTAACTACTGTTCGGCGGGGCAACTCTCACCGCTGTTTAATGACCCTTACTATAAGACCATAGGTGTTGGGACGAAGATTTTCCTGGGCGGCGGGATAGGTTATGTGGCCTGGCATGGTACGCAGCATAACCCCACTGCTCTCAGGGGAGACAATGGCGTGCCGCGGCGGGGGGCAGGGACACTGGCTGTGATTGGGGATTTGAAGCAGATGAAGCCGGGGTGGTTAGTCGGGACAAGCATGCTCGGTTATGGCTGCACATTGACTGTGGGCATAGGTATCCCCATACCTATACTTTCTGAGGAGATTCTCCGCTACACCACAGTAAGCGATGCTGACATCATGGCTCCCGTCGTGGACTATTCTGAGGCTTATTCCCAGATGAAGCCCGATATCCTGGGAGAGGTTAGCTACGCTGAACTCAATAGCGGTCGTATAAAGGTTCAGGGAAAAGATGTCCCCACAGCTTCTTTATCGAGCTATCCTAAAGCGGTGGAAATTGCCAATATCTTGAAGAAGTGGATAGAAGAGGGTGAGTTTTTGCTTACCGAGTCCGTGGCTCCGTTGCCTGGAGTGGAGTCAGGCATAACCTTTAAGCCACTCAAGGAAAGGCCAATATCTTAAACATGACAAATGACAAAGCTCAAAGGGCAAAGAGGAGTGGTTTTGGCATTTAGACATTTGGACTTTATTTGTCGTTTGGGTTTTGATATTTGGATTTATTTAGAGTTTAGGATTTTATAGAGATGAATGTCTCCCGAAGAATAGTGCTTCACTTCCCGCCTAATATAACAGGGCAGCCGGTCGTTTACCGCCTGGTTAAGGATTTTGGTCTCACCTTTAATATCCTTAAAGCTTCAGTATCACCAGGACAGGAAGGATTGCTGGTCATGGAGCTAAGCGGTGAGCAGAAAAACTACGACAAAGGCATCAAATACCTCACCGAGGCCGGAGTAGAAATCCAGTCCTTAAGCCAAGATGTTGTCCGTGACGAGTCCAAGTGCACTCATTGTGGAGCTTGCATCACCATTTGCCCTACTGAGGCTTTTTCTCTGGAGCCCAAAACGAGGAAAGTGCTCTTTGACCATAATAATTGTGTTCTCTGCGGGCTGTGTGTCAAGGCTTGTCCTCCTCGGGCGATGATATTGTATTTCTGATCACGGGATTGCTTCGTCCCGATAAATCGGGACTCGCAATGACAGAAGGGGCAAGCTCCGTGAAGGGGAAGAATCTATGCCTGAGCCGCGTTTCTACCGCCACTGGATTAAGGACAGTGATTTGGTTTCTTTTGAGGTAGCGGTAAAGCAAACAGACTTGTACATCCGCGCTCAGCGTAATCTGAAGGATAAAGCCCTTGATTCTGTGCTAAAGCACCGTACTCCCTTAGAAGCATATATTGAGCATCATCCTCTTTTCCTGACGACATTGGACACTTACCAGGTCGAAGCTGAAGCCCCGTCCATCGTCAAAGAAATGGCCAGGGTATCCCAGCTAACAGGTGTTGGTCCTATGGCAGCGGTAGCCGGCGCCATTGCTGAAGCGGTAGGCAGGGATTTACTAGCTTTCTCGTCGGAGGTAATTGTGGAGAATGGTGGCGATATTTTTCTGAAAATATCTAAGAAAAGGCTGGTGGGCATCTATGCCGGGCAATCCGCTTTTACCAAAAAAATTGCTCTGGAAATTATGCCCCGAGAAACACCACTGGGCATATGTACGTCTTCAGGAACCGTTGGACATTCTTTAAGCTTGGGCAGCGCTGACGCCGTTATTGCCCTTTCATCCTCGGCAGCTTTGGCTGATGCCGCAGCCACAGCGCTAGGCAATATAGTCAAGGGTGCCGATGATATTCCTGAGGCAATTGAAAAAGCCCAAGGCATTGAGGGGCTACGTGGTGTGGTTATTATTGTGAGCGACAAGATGGGTGTCTGGGGCAAAGTGAGCATCGTGCCGCTTGAGTAGTCCTTTCTTTTTTGCCCCGAGCAGTGATAAAGTTTTAAGCAATGAGGAACTTATCCAATCTTCGTGTGCAATTAGCACCCCGGCATCCTAAGGGGCTAATCCTGTCTAATCCTGTGATGATGGCCGCGGGCATAGCTGGCTATGGCACAGAGTATGCTGAAATCACCGATATACAAAAGTTGGGCGCCATTATCTGCAAAGGGACGACCCTTACGCCCAAAAAGGGTACTACCCAACCACGACTGGTGGAAACCGCTGGCGGTCTGCTTAATTCGGTGGGCCTGGAGAATATCGGTGTTGACGCCCTGATTGCAGAAAAAGCGCCTGTATGGGTAGGGTGGCGGGTTCCGGTTATCGTTAATGTTGCCGGGGAAACAATAGACGAATATGTGGCCGTGACCAGCAAGTTAGAGGGCGTGCCCGGGATCAGCGGCATTGAGCTAAATATTAGCTGCCCCAATGTTTCCGCAGGAGGGATGGAATTTGGTGTCGACCCCAAGCTTGCTGCTCGGGTAACTTCAGCAGTTAAAGCTGCTACCACCTTACCGGTTATTGTTAAGCTGAGCCCCAATGTAACCGATATTAAGGCAATCGCTTTAGCCGTGGAAGAAGCTGGAGCTGATGCCATATCCTTGATTAACACACTGAAGGGCATGGCAATTGATATAGACCAGAGAAAGCCGTGCCTGGGGAATATTGCAGGCGGACTTTCTGGTCCTGTTATCAAGCCTGTGGCTCTTTATATGGTTTTCGAGGTAGCCAGGGTGGTCCGTATTCCCGTGATAGGATGTGGCGGCATTGCTTGTGCCGAGGATGCTTTGGAGTTTATTATGGCTGGTGCTACGGCCATAGAGATTGGCGCAGCCAGCTTGACTAACCCTCAAGTTGGTCTCAATGTATTAGAGGGAATAGAAAGTTTCCTGAGGCAGAACGGGGTTCAAAATCTAGCCGAGCTCATTGGTATCGCTCTTGCTTAGTTTTGTACTGGCCGTAGTTGCCCCCCTGAGTTTAAAAATTTGCCCAGTAGAGTCTCTTCAGGTCCAAGTAGCACCTTTTTGTCATTGCGAGCACCTGAAAGGTGCGTGGCAATCTCCAAGATTGCGGAGCCTGTTCCGAAGCGTAAGCGAGGAATCGCGGCTCCTCGCAAATGACACGAGAAGGGAGATTGCTTCGTCCCGATAAATCGGGACTCGCAATCACACAGTGCTCAGGCAGGCTCCCTGAAGAGGAAGAATCTCGCGCCGCTCAGGACGGTGTCTAGAGATTCTTCGGCGTCCAACTTCATATCATTTACTTTTCTGGCTTACTAATCTTGCCCAAAAGGGGAATTAGATCCATGGGCAAGGGGAACACGATAATGTTGCTTCTCTCTGTGGCAATGACTGACAATGTCTGCAAGTAGCGAAGCTGTAGAGCTGACGGCTGACTGGAAATAACTTTGGCAGCCTGGGCCAATTTCTCTGCCGCCTGGGCTTCACCCTCGGCATGAACCACCTTGGCTCTCCTCTCTCGCTCAGCCTCAGCTTGGGCTGCCATAGCTCTCTGCATTGTTTGCGGCAGTTGCACCTCCTTAACCTCAACCATGCTCACTTTTATACCCCAGGGATCGGTGCCTTCGTCTACTATCGTCTTTATCTTGTCATTAAGCCTGTCTCGCTGGGCTAATAACTCATCCAGCGTAGATTGCCCGACAACATTTCGCAAAGTGGTCTGAGCAAGCAGCGAGGTTGCTTTGACATAGTCCAACACCTTGAGAATAGCATCTGCGGGATTGACCACCCGGAAGTAAACTACGGCGTCAACCCTGACAGTAACATTATCCACGGTGATGCACTCTTGCTGGGGGACATCCATGGTGACTATCCGAAGGTCAACTTTCCGCACATTCTCAATGAAAGGTATAATCAAGACTAAACCTGGCCCTCTCAGACCCACGAATCTGCCCAGTCGGAAAACGCCCACTCTTTCATACTCTCGAACGACTTTAATAGCTGCCGACAGAAGTATTAGTACTACTACTGCGATAATAACATAAATAAACACGTTCATTTTTGCTCCTTTTCTTTAGATTTTTTGGTCACCCATAGTGTCAATCCTGCGGTTTTGGTGATTATCACCTCCTCTCCGGGTTCTATTGTACTACCTTCAGCTATGGCTGTCCATAACTCTCCCTCAGCCAGAACCGTGCCCTTGGGATTGAGGGTCGTTCGGACCACAGCTTCCTTCCCTATCATCTCCTCGACACCAGCCGAGAGTTTTCGCCTCTGGCCTTTTACGATGGCATAAATAACGAAAACGATAAAAGCGATGGCAAAAACTATGGCTATGATAATTGGGCCTGTTATTTCCACAGTGCTACCTTCCTATTCTTTTGATTTCTTGGCCACCCATAATTTTAATCCTTCCACTCTGGATATTACCACCTCTTCACCCGGTGCTACTCTGCCGCCTTCCGATGTCGCCGTCCATAATTCTCCCTGGGTTAAAACCGTGCCCGTAGGGTCGAGGGGTGTTTTGGCTAGGGCTATTGTCCCAATCATTCCCTCAGCTCCCGTAGTCTTGCGCCGCCTTTGCCCGCGGATAATGGCGCCAAGGACAAAGACAGCGAAAGCGGTGATGCCTGCCGTAACCCCGGCAATTAGCCCCTTGTCTACCTCTATCCCCGGGCTTTCGCTGAACAATATCAGCGAGCCCATGACCAGCGAGACTATACCTCCGGCAGTCAATAGCCCAAAACTAGCGGTGAAGTACTCGGCGATAAAAAGTCCCACGGCCAGTAAAATAAGTGCTATGCCTCCCCAGTAAGCATCAAGTACGCCCAGGGAGTAAAACGCCAGGAGTAAGCTGATGCCGCCAATTACTCCGGGGAAAACCATCCCCGGGCTGGAAATCTCAGTGATTAACCCTATGGTAGCCAGAGTAAACAGGATATAGGCAATGTTAGGGTCGCTGATGGTTTGCAGGAATTTCTCAACGGCGTTCATTTCGTTTCTAGTTGAACCATAGTCCGTAGTATCAATGATAACTTCCTCGCCACCGGCTAAAGTAACTTCCCAGCCATTGATTTGGGAAATCAGGCTTTCCAAACTGTCAGCTCGCAGGTCGATAAGGTTATATTCCAGGGCATCAACGTCGGTGAATGATTTGCTTTCCGTAACTGCTAGCTCGGCTTGTTCCATATTGCGGCCACGCTCCTCAGCTATAGTCCTCATCCACTTAGCTGAGAACTCGACTATTTTTTTCATCTGGTCTTCTGGTATTTCCTCTCCTCCAGCAGATACAGGATGGGCAGCGCCGATAGTCGTGCCCGGCGTCATCGCCGCTATATGAGCAGATAGAGTAATGAAGGTTCCCGCTGAGGCAGCCCAGGCGCCTTTGGGTGAGACGTAAACCACGATGGGCACGTCGGCATTCATAATCCTCTGGACTATCTTCTCGGTTGAGTCAAGGAGCCCACCGGGGGTGTTTAGCTCAATTATACAGACAGTGGCGCCATTCTCCTCTGCCTGGCTGATACCCCGATCAATGTAGTCAGCTATCACGGGCACAATGGTGCCCTCCACGGTAAGAACTTCTACAGTAGTAGGGCTGGCGGCAGCGAGCAGGCTGCCTCCCAAACCCGCAACTATGGGCATCACAAGCCAAGCAAGGAAGAAAATCCTGAGTCCAGTTCTCAGCATCTCGCATTAACCTCAAGTTAATTATAAACCAAGTAATTGAAAGCGACAAAAAATTCGGATTCATCATTGAAGCTGGACACTGCTTAGTGTAGAATAGGCTAGGGATGAAAAACCAAAAGTGTAAGGGGATGCAGGACCTGCTCCCCGAGGACATGGTGCGTTTTCGCCGTATTGAAGATACCTTTCGAGCTTGTTGTCGTAACTGGGGCTACCAGGAAGTGAGGACGCCAACCTTAGAATATCTCTATTTATTTACAGCTACGGGAACACTTACTCCGAGCATGTTGAGCAAGGTATATTCCTTTCTTGATTGGGATGGCTGGAGTGGCGAGCGAGTCGTTTTGAGGCCGGATGGCACTATTCCTGTAGCCAGACTCTATATCGACAATCTAAGTGGACAGGAATCAGCCAGGCTTTTCTATGTGACTGATATCTTCGCTTTCGAGGGAACCGGGAAAGAGAACAGGGAGCGATGGCAATGTGGTGCTGAGTTTTTCGGTGGTGCCAAATTTGCTCCGGATGTGGAGATAATTCTGCTGGCTGAAGAGGTTACCCGCAGGCTTGGCATCAGCAATGTCGGGCTGCGATTGTCCCATGCTGGCTTGGTGAAGGCGTTGCTCAAAGAGTTTAAGCTCAACCCCGGTGAGGAAGCTAAGATGATGAGCCGCATTTTGGAAGGAGATTGGCAAGCATTGACCAAGGTGAAGTCCATCACCCCCGAAGTCGACAGGCTCATGGCTGCGTTATTGGGCCTCAAGGGGAAATCGAGCAGCTTTCTACACAATATAAAAGCTTCGTTCCCCAAAGCTTCGCATGACTTCAAGTCCAGCCTGGAGGACCTCATAAACATTGCCACGTTACTGGATAACCTGGGTTGCAGCTATAAAATTGATATCGCAGCGATACATGGGTTTGAGTATTATACTGGAGTCTGTTTTCAGTTCCTGGCTGCCGGGGAGAAGATAGGTGGCGGAGGAAGATATAATAGCCTTGTGCCCCTTATGAACGGAGAGGACATCCCTGCCTGTGGATTTGCCCTATATGTGGACCCTATAATGAAATTACTTCCGCTGGAGAAAGAGAAAAAGGGCAAATCTGGAATCCTGGTTGAAGGTAAGGAATTGACTCCGGAGATAGTAAAGGCGTGTTTTACTGTGGCAGAATCGCTTCGTGAAGCCGGACACACCGCAGAGCTTGACTTCGCAGGTCGAGAAGAATCTAGTTATAGGTGGGTCATCTCGGTTTCGGGGAAGGAGCCATCTCCGTTTGTGCTCAAGGATTGCATACAAAGGCGACCCCGATACATCGGGGCTTCTGTGGCAGAGATTATTAAAATGGTAAGTGAGGGATGAAGGACTACCAAGCCGGCTACATCAAGTTCGCCCTGCCTAAAGGCAGGTTTCTATCGCCGACAGCTAACTTGCTTGCCGAGATAGGCCTGGGATTTGAGGGTTACGGAGATAAAACAAAGCAATATCGCCTGTGCTCGGCAAGATTTCCCGGTCTTTCTGCTAAAATACTTCAGGAAAAGGATATTCCTATACAGGTGTCTGTAGGGAATTACGACCTCGGTATTTGTGGTTTGGATTGGATTGAAGAACTACTGGCGAAATATCCTGCAGGGGCTCTGGTAAAAATAGCGAGTCTAAATTATGGTGAAGGCGGTGTACATGTGGTGGCCGGTGCTCAAGCGGGGATAACCAGTCTCGATGACTTATCAGCCCGGAGAAGTGATTGTCGCATAGTAAGCGAGTATCCTAATCTGGCTGAGGCTCTTGCCTTAAATCTCAGAATGAGAAGGTTCAGGATTTTCCCGGTGTGGGGAGCTGCTGAAGCTTATCCCCCGGAAAATGCCGATTTGGCAGTGCTCTGGGGAAAGAGTAGAGCGCATATAGCAACTCAAGGCTTAATTCCCCTCGAAAAGTTACTCCCCGTTACTGCCTTTTTAATAGCCAATCGAGAAAGCCTGGAGAGCAAGGATTTGAGCCGGATATTGATGTGTTTTAACTCCAAGCTTACCGCTGAGCCGCAGGCATCAATAGAAAATGAGCTTGATAGCTCTAAGAAACTAAGGGTTTCTTGCTCTTCATGGCCGGCGAAGGACGTCAACCTGGCTTTGCCTGATGGACACCAGCAAGCACCTACTGCGCAGTTTTTGAAGCGAGCCGGGCTGGCACTTCAAGGGTATTCTGAAGAGGTAGTGAGCCGCCGACCCTCCGCTGATTTAGACTGGCTGGGCATTAAAGTAATCAGGCCCCAGGACATGCCTCTGCAGGTAGCTAATAGCAATTTCGACTTAGCCATAACCGGTGAGGACTGGCTGCGGGAACACCTTTATCGCTTCCCCTCAAGTCCGGTTAAGAAATTGTTTGCTCTCGGTTTTGGCACCGTCAAAATTGTCGCTGCTGTGAGCCAGGAAATGCCCGTGAATAACATTGATGAATTGAGGTCACTTGTTCAAAGCAGGAAGTTTGCTTCTCTAAAAGTAGCCTCTGAATACATAAACATTGCCGACAAGTACCTTCGGGACAATCGCATTAGCCCGTACAAGCTAATTCCAACCTGGGGGGCGAGCGAGGCTTTTTTACCCGAGGATGCCGATATGCTCATTGATAATGTCCAGACAGGGCAGACTCTTAAGCAACACAAATTAAAGATTATTGATGTACTCTTCCGATCCTCAGCTTGTATAATTGCCAACAAAGACAGTCTGGTGTCTTCCGATAAAAAAGAGAAAATGGAGTTCCTGACACAGAAATTGCGAGCAGGGCTATAGTAGATTAAAAATTAAAATGCAAAAGGCAAAAATACAGAGCAAAAATAAAGAATTTACATTCTAATTTGTCATTTTGATTTTTTATTTTTGACCTTTGGTTTTAGTGATATGAGAAAAGTCAAAGGGTTCAAGAGGGCGAAACAATTGCTGGCCAGGGAGAATTTCTGGGAGCCTTTCATTGCATCACCAGAGCTAGCACCACAAACAAAGCAAGTCTTGCTTTCGGTTCAAGAAGTGGTCGACCGTATCATTGGTGATGTTCGGAGCAAAGGTGATAAAGCCCTCTTTGATTACACCGAAAAACTGGATGGAGTCCGACTGGATACCCTGGAGGTAGATAGACGGGAAGTTGTTGCCGCTTACGACATAATAAATAAGGAAGTCGTCGCGGCCCTCGAATTCGCAGCCAGAAAGATATGGGACTTTCATGTTGCCTGTGAACACAAAACCGGTGTATTCCCTATCGACAAGCACTTGAAGCGACAGGTTCTGCCCTTACAGAGGGTTGGCCTGTATGTCCCTGGCGGCACCGCTGCCTATCCCTCCACGGTGCTGATGATGGCCATACCAGCCAAGGTGGCCGGTGTTGAGGAAATCATTATGGTTTCACCGCCCGGTAAGGACGGCCGGATTCCTGCCGCCACGTTAGTCGCCGCCGACATTGCCAAGGTCAACCGCATTTTTAAGCTTGGCGGTGCTCAGGCTATTGCGGCACTGGCTTTCGGTACTGAATCAATACCCAAGGTGGATAAAATTTGCGGTCCGGGGAACATTTTCGTGACCCTGGCTAAGAAAAAGGTTTATGGCACAGTGGACATTGACGGGCTCGAGGGGCCCAGTGAAATAGTAATCGTCGCCGATGGGACAGCCAATCCTGCCTTTTGTGCCGCCGACCTCCTGGCTCAGGCCGAACATGACCCTCTGGCTTTAGTAATTTTAATCACCACTTCGGCTGACCTGGCTGACAAGGTAGGCAAGGAAATTGAGATACAACTGAGGAAATTAAAGCGGCGTTCTACTATTAAAAAGGCTATTGATGCCGGAATGCTTGTGCTTGTTGACGACATGGAGCAAGCAGTGGAGTTGGTCAATCTCTTCGCGCCTGAGCATCTCTCCATTATGACATCCGATGCCTCGGCTTTAATCTCCAAAATTCGCAATGCCGGCTGTATTTTCGTAGGCGAAAACTCGCCTGTCGTTCTCGGCGATTATGTTGCCGGTCCCAGCCATGTCTTGCCCACCGGAGGCAGCGCTCGTTTCGGTTCTCCTCTGGGTGTTGCGGACTTCCTCAAGATTACCAATATCATCGCCCTGGATAAACCTGCTATGCGGAGACTGAGCCGGGCTGCTGTGGTAATAGCTGAAGCTGAAGGGCTCGATGCCCATGCCCAGGCTGTGGAAAGAAGGCTGAGAGCTAAATAAAAGATTAAAATGCAAAATGCAAAAATACGGAGCAAAAATAAAAAAATTTTGCATTTTGACTTGTCACTTTGATTTTTAATTTTTGATATTTGGTTTTAGTTGAAATGAACATCGAAAAATTTATCAGGCCTGAGCTCATAACCATGAAGAGTTACACTCCTATCGAGCCTACGGAAGTTTTGAGCCAACAAACTGAATTGCCTGCGGATAAAGTAATAAAGCTCGATGGCAACGAGAATCCTTATGGCTGTTCTCCCAAGGTCTATCAAGCTCTAGCCACTTATCCCTATTATCATAATTACCCCGACCCGGAGCAAAGAGAGCTACGGAAGGCTTTAGAGGAATATACCGGCTTGGGACGCCAGCATATTGTTTGCGGCATGGGTAGCGATGAACTTATTGACCTTATCCTCAGGCTCTGCCTCGAACCCGGAGACGAGGTTATCAATTGTCCACCGACGTTCGGCATGTATACCTTTAGCACCGATGTTTGTGGGGGCAAGGCGGTTGACGTGCCGCGCACCGAAGATTTTTCCCTTAATATGGCCGGTATAGGGAGAGCGTTGACAAAGAAAACAAAGGTCATCTTTGTTGCCTCGCCCAATAATCCCACCGGCAACACAGCTTCCGAGAATGAAATTATGGAGCTTGTTGATACAGGCAAGATTGTTGTCGTGGACGAAGCCTATTTTGAATTCAGTAATGTGACCGTAGCCAACCTGGTGCCCTCTTACCCTAACTTGATAGTTTTGCGTACCTTCAGCAAATGGGCCGGGCTGGCCGGCTTAAGGCTAGGCTACGGCTTTTTCCCGATAGAAATTGCCGGTTACCTGATGAAGATTAAGCAGCCCTATAATGCCAATGCCGCAGCCCAGGCTGCGGTGCTGGCTTCCCTGGCCGATATAGAGTATCTTCGTAGTAACGTTACCAGGGTAGTCACTGAACGGAGGCGATTATTCGGCAAACTGAAGGAACTGGGTTGGCTAAGGCCTTATCCCTCCCAGGGAAACTTTATCCTCTGTTCTCTGCCCGGAGGAGAAGCCAAACAAATCTGGCAGCAACTGAGGAAGAAAGGCATCTTTGTCCGCTATTTCGATACTACTGGACTGAAAGATTGTCTGCGAATCAGCGTGGGCAGACCTGAGGATACTGATGCTCTGGTTAAGGCATTAAAGGAGGTTAAACATGGCTGAAAGAAAAGCAAAAGTAATTCGTGAGACTGCCGAAACGACCGTCAGGGTGGAGCTCAACATTGACGGCAGCGGACAATTTCAAATCACCACTGGCATAAGGATGTTCGACCACCTCCTTAGCCAGCTAGCCCAGCACGGGGTATTTGACATAAAACTCTCAGCCTCGGGTCCCGACCAGCACCACGTAGTGGAAGATGTGGCTATCTCCTTGGGCAAAGCTTTTAACCAGGCACTGGGGAAAAAGCAAGGCATTGTTCGCATGGCACATGCTGTTGTGCCCATGGATGAAGCTTTGGCAGCGGTGGCTGTAGATATCGGGGGCAGGGTCTACAGTACAATCGAGGCAGACTTCGACGAAGCCAGCATAGGCGACCTGGACGCGGATTTAGTCCGCCATTTTCTGGTCTCCCTTGCCTCCGAAGCCAAGATTAACCTGCACGCCAAAGTGCTCAGCGGCATCAACGACCACCACAAAGCCGAAGCCCTGTTCAAAGCCCTGGCCCGAGCCCTGGATTCAGCTACCCGCATTGACGAGCGCATCCTGGGCCGGATTCCCAGCACCAAAGAAGTTATCGAGGGGTAGAAGGTTATAAAATGGTTTCGAATCCTGCTCGGGGAGCTTTGATTGTGACAGAGCTAACAGC
>DATBWO010000066.1:0-3873 GCA_036514775.1 Dehalococcoidia bacterium
CTTCAGCGAAGGCGGCAAAAGATACATCTGATCAGGGTTATACTCCTTGAATAATCTGCTCACTAGATTGACCCTCCAGCTCACTTCAGGTCAATATATCATATCTCCCGCCAAAAGTATTTCTCCGACAGGCTCCTAGGCCACTTGAGAAGAATTCCCTCGTTTTCAAGTTAAATATTAAGGAAGGCGGGTATGCGGATTGGCTGCAAGCTGAATTGCGCCAACATTTCGATTACGCCTGTGTTGACTCTGTTCAGGCTTTGAGGAAGACGGATCGAGCTCTTACCCGAGAAGGTCAAATAAAGCATAATAAGTCACGACACGAGAAGGATGATCGAAGCAGTGTTAATAATCGTCAAAATTGGGTGCTCGGCTTCGATAATCGAGAAAAGCTTTCAATTTTTGAGGAACAAGAACGGAAATTACAGGAAAAAATTTCCCGATTGGAAGGTGAGATTAAGGTACTGATGGACAAGAACATGGCTCGAGCAAACAGGGCCATCCAGTGCCAGACCTTAGTCAATTTCCAGTGGCAAGAAATAGATATCATGCCCTTGCTGGAGCGCATTGATATCATTGACAAGCAGTTGAAAGTAGCACGAGAAGGCAATACAGAATTACAGCGAATCGGTGCACAGATTCAGCAACAGAAAGAATTGGTGAATCAAGAGGATAATGACCTTCGTGACCTCAAAGCCACTCAAAAAAATGTTCTGAGCAAAATTGCAGAATGCCAGAAGCAGCTGGATTCATTACGGAATGACCCATCCATTTTTAAGTTGACACCTCACCAACGCCAAGGACTGGATGAACGTTTCAGTAAGTTGGAACCTGCTAGGCTCGATAATCTTGATTCTCTGGACAGAACTGTGTCAAAGGCACTTACCACAGAAATCGAGGGGTTAAGCCTGGGAATCAGCACCTGCGAGAAGTCCATTGAGGGCTCTTTCGCTGAATTCATCCGCAGGTGGCGTGCTGAAGCGGACGGATTGGATTCAACGCTCGCAGCCGCACCGGATTTCTTCACGAAACTGGTTCGCCTGGAAACTGATGGATTACCAGATTACGAATATCGATTTTTCGACCTGCTCCGGAACCAGAGCCATCAAAATCTCGCCGCGCTTTCAACTTATTTGAATAACGCCCGGAAGGCCATTCTTGAACGTATGGAACTTGTCAATGAAAGTCTTAGGCAGGTCCCATTCAATCAAAGCGACAGTCAACGCACCTATCTGCACATAAATGCCGACGACAGGCAACTCCCTGAGGTCAGAGAATTCAAGCAGGACATACAACAAGCATTGAGCCATGCATGGAGTGAAGATCGTGAATTTGCAGAGTCCCAGTTTTTAGCTTTGCGACGGCTCGTAGAGCGGCTCGGAAGTCAGGACCCAGAGCAGAAGCGCTGGCGAGAGTCCGTTCTGGATGTTCGACAACATATTGAATTTATTGGACGCGAAATTGACGAAAGCGATGATGTGATAGAGATATATCGAAGTGGCGCGGGCAAGTCTGGGGGGCAGCGCCAGAAACTCGCAACAACCTGTCTTGCCGCCGCTCTGCGGTATCAATTAGGTGGAAATGATCACGGTGTGCCGATGTATGCTCCAGTCGTGCTCGATGAAGCCTTCGACAAGGCTGATAACGAGTTCACGACTCTGGCTATGAACATCTTTACTAATTTTGGCTTTCAGATGATAGTCGCCACACCTCTTAAGTCAGTAATGACTTTGGAGCCGTTCATCGGAGGGGCCTGTTTTGTCGATATCACCGAGCGGCGTATTTCAGGGGTTCTGTTGATTGAATATGATGATGATAGACAGCGACTGAAGCTCCCGGACCATGGTCGAGAGGAATCAGTACTATGAAGTTCCCGGAAGATATTCGTAAGCAGTTGATACGGTACTTTCAGAATAGACATCGCGAATGGCTGTCCTCATATGGTGAGGGCAGCAAGTGGCCTTTGGAAATTGCGCTCGGAATTCCCTCGGAGCAGCTTGCTCTTCGGCAACTCGAAAGTGTTAGAGCATGGGTAGTAGCTTGGCAAACATGGACTGGCAATGGAGTCATTTCCTGGTGTGAGCGACACTGGAAGTCACTGGGTGTACAGCGTTTGCCTGCCAAACTCATACTACAAAGGCCTGAAGACATAGCTATGTGGATCGGTGAGAATACGAGATGGCAACAAGCTGCTATACGTTATCAGACTTTAGTTGCACGTTGGCCAGCTTTAGTATTAAACCTTGCTCGCCATTTTGATGTTCTAGCTGATTATAGTGATTCAGATTTTCAACGGCTTTTTGAGCTGCTGGAATGGATCACTACGAACCCTGATTCAAATCTATATACTCGTCAAGTGCCAGTCGCCGGCATTGATAGTAAATGGATTGAGAAACGCAAAGGGCTTCTAGCCGAGCTCGTGGCGGCAATTCAAGGAAATTTCTCTAGCGGCTTAAATTTTTATAAGCTATGTGGTTTGAAGCCTCTCCCTATTCTTATAAGATTGAGATTGCTTGATAAAACATTCCGCGACCATTTTGGGGGCATTAGTGATATCACAGCACCAGTTGAAGAATTAGCAAAATCAAATTTGCCAGCTTCGCACGTTTTCATTATTGAGAACCTTCAAACAGGATTAGCCCTGCCTGACATGCCTAGAACAGTCGCTGTCATGGGCCTTGGTTATAATGTAGACGTGCTAGCTTATCTGCCATGGGTTAAGCAGGCGATGTGCATTTATTGGGGGGATTTGGATACACATGGTTTTTCTATCCTACATAGAGCACGTTCTTATTTGCCTAATCTTCAATCCGTACTTATGGATGAAGATACCTTGCTCTGTCATAGAACATTATGGGTAGGGGAAAAGGAACAGCATGCTGCTTCAGAACTGGGTTTTCTGACAAAGAGCGAACGAGATGTATATCTTAGTCTCAAACAGCAACGATGGGGACACAATATTCGATTAGAGCAAGAGCGGATAGCCTGGGATTATGCGTTGAAAGCTTTGCACCATTTACGCTGAACTAAAAGGAATTGAAAAAACCTCTCTCTCGACCAGTCTAGAAGCAACTCGCCCCAATAAACTGCCCTGAACGATATTGCGTTTACAGTCGGTCTCCCGGTTAAGGCACTTCTGAGTCTAAATCATTACCTCGTTTTCCTCCACAGGATTTTAGTATTGGTCTACCTTGGATTAATGAATACAGTTACTGAGCATTTCTTTCGTGTTAGCGGCCGCTTAAAACCCGCCACATAGGGTCGAATCAAACCCCGCCATTTTTGAGAGGTGATATTGTATGCCTTCTTCCGAGGAGGTGTACATGTCAAACAGGCTCAAGATGGCAAACATCCACGCAATCATAGGCTTACTGGAACAGAAGTGGTCGTACCGGCGCATAGCGCGGGAGCTCGGCATTGACCGAGAGACCGTGGCGCGTTACGACCGTCTGCGGCGCGCTCAGTCAAAACCCGCCATTGTGACCCCCGGCTCCGAGCTACCTGAAGACTCAAACCCCGCCATTCCGACCGCCGGGTCCGGGAGGTTGGAAGAGTGGCTTTTTATCCCTTCTTCCGGGCGCCCGTCCGGAAGAGCCAGCCAATGCGACCCGTTCAGGGACCTAATCAAGAGCAAGTGCGACGCCGGGCTCACTGCCCAGCGTATCTGGCAGGACCTGAGGTGTGAGAACGGGTTCACCGGCTCATATTCTTCCGTGAAAAGGTTCGTTCGGAGACTGGGTGTCTCTACGCCATTGCCCTTCAGGAGGATGGAATGCGAGCCCGGCCAGGAAGCGCAAGTTGACTTCGGCTCCGGAGCCTGGGTTTTCGAAGACGGCAAGAGGCGGCGCCCTCATATCCTGCGTATAACGCTCA
>DATBWO010000067.1:0-3951 GCA_036514775.1 Dehalococcoidia bacterium
GTGTATTATACTATCGACAAGTTTCAGCTACCAGTCTTCAACCTGTAAGATTCTTGTATGTTACCCTTGTGCTTTCTCTCAAGAATGAGATACCATTCTACTTGAGTATTTTATGACCATACTTAAATACTAACCTGGAGCCAATCTCTGACAAGGGGGTGAAAATGAAAGTAGCTAAAGTGAACGAAATGAAAAACCTGGACAGGCGTGCTACGGAGGAATTTGGCATCTCGGAAGACCTTTTGATGGAGAACGCCGGCCAGGCAATGTACTTCGTCATATTGCAGGAATTCGGCATAAAGGACAACAAATTCGTTGTCTTTTGTGGTGGTGGCAACAATGGTGGAGATGGGCTGGTTGTCGCCAGGAAGATTCACTCCAATGGTGGGGAGGTGAAAGTCTTTCTTTTGGACGATGAAGCCAAATTCAAAGGGGCAGCAAAAAAGAACTTTGAAATAGTATCCAGAATGCCCATAGAGATGTCTAAGGTTAGTTCAATCGACTCCATAATACCTGACCTCCTTGATTGTGACGCCATCGTGGATGCCATATTTGGCACAGGTCTTGCTCGAAAGGTCAGCGGGATATATAAAGATGTGATTCAACTGATAAATGATAGCCAAAGTACAGTATTTAGCGTGGACATTCCTTCAGGCATAAATGGCGATACGGGAGAAGTGATGGGAGTGGCAGTAGAGGCAGATTATACCGTGACATTTGGGCTTCCCAAGCTGGGGAACATGCTTTTACCTGGATATGAGCACTGCGGAAAGTTGTATGTTTCGCATATATCTTTCCCACCTGCCCTCTACAATTCTGATTCCATAAAGGTAGCAATCAATAGTCCAGTAGAGCTTCCGGAAAGAGTCAGAGATACCCACAAGGGCAACTATGGAAAGACTCTATTTATCGCTGGCTCTCCAAGTTATCTTGGTGCGCCATACTTCTCCGCTCTATCTTTCCTCAAAGCTGGAGGCGGGCTTTCCTACTTGGCAACACCCAAATCCATTTCACCATTCATAGCCAGCAAGGGAAGCGAAATTGTCTTCGTCCCTCAAAAAGAGACGTCTTCAGGAAGCTTGGCACTGGAAAATAAGAATGGGCTCTTAAAATTTTCCCAAACAGTGGATATGGTTGTCCTGGGTCCCGGTCTTTCTTTAGCCAGGGAGACACAAGAGCTGGTGAGGGAGCTAACCCCCAAAATCGACAAACCTCTGATCATAGATGGCGATGGAATTACTGCCATTGCTGAAGACTTAGGAAAAATAAAAAAGAGGAAAGCACCAACGATACTTACGCCCCATCTGGGCGAGATGTCCCGAATTACCAAACTGGAGATAAGCGAGATAAATAAAAACAAGATAGATGTTTTGCAACGCACGGCGAAGGAACTCAATGCCCTAATTATCTTAAAGGGAGCCCATTCCTTCATAGGCTATCCCGACGGGACTGTTTTCATCAACACAATCGGTAACTCCGGTATGGCCACGGCTGGGAGCGGCGATGTCCTGACGGGGACTATCGCGGCCATGTATGGTCTGGGATTAGCCCTTGAGGACGCGGTGAGGATGGGCGTGTTTATCCATGGATTTTCCGGTGATGTTGCTGCTGTCGACAAAGGTGAGGACGGGATAACGGCGCAGGACATACTGGACTATCTCCCCGAAGCGGTGAAGCTTTACAGAGAGAATTTCGCCGAAATCTCGGAAAATCTTTATGAAAGTATCTTTGTGGTATGAGGGAATATCGAAGCTATTTAGCGCGCACTGCAGGTGTGACATAAAGGCAGCTTGATGTTTGCTGCGTAATGGGAAGAAAGGTGGAAAAATGAAGGCGATGGTGCTTGAGAAAATCTCCGCAGTTGAGAAAAGACCTCTGAAGCTGGTGGATTTGCCCGAACCTGTTCCTGGACGAGGTCAAATTCTGGTCAAGGTCTCTGTCTGTGGAGTCTGTCACACCGAGCTTGATGAAATTGAAGGCCGGGTTCCTCCTTCCCGATTTCCCATGATTTTAGGTCATGAGATTGTCGGCTGGGTGGAAGGCTCGGGGCCGGGGGCAAGCAAATTCAAAAAAGGCGATAGAGTGGGCATTGCCTGGATTAATTGGGCTTGTGGCAAGTGTTCATTTTGCCTCAAAGGCGAAGAAAATCTGTGTGACACGGCCAAATGGACAGGTAAGGATGCCGATGGAGGCTATGCTCAATATACCGTAGTATCGGAGGACTTTGCCTATCCCGTTCCCAAAAGGTTCACCGACGTGCAGACTGCTCCACTTCTATGTGCCGGGGTGATTGGCTACCGCGCCTTAAGGCTCTCAGGGATGGAGAACAGCAAAGTGCTCGGACTTTATGGCTTTGGAGCCTCCGCCCATATTGTTATCCAGGTGGCTAAGTATAAATATCCCGACGGCAAAGTTTTCGTCTTTACCCGACCCCATCAGAAAGAGCACCAGAATTTAGCCAGGAAATTGGGAGCGGACTGGATTGGAGCCACGGGCGATACTCCCCCGGAAAAGCTTGACTGTGCCATTGACTTTACTCCTGTGGGAGAGCCGGTGCGTGAAGCTTTAAGGAACTTACAAAAAGGGGGAAGGGTAGTCGTAAATGCCATTCGCAAGGCGACACCTATTCCAGAATTAGACTACACCGAGCATCTCTGGTATGAAAAGGAAGTGAAAAGCGTGGCTAACGTGACCAGAAGAGATGCTCAAGAATTTCTTCCCTTAGCTGCCCAAATTCCCATTGTCCCCGAAACCCAGGAATTTAAATTGGAAGAGGCCAATGAAGCCTTAATTTTGCTCAAGGAAGGAAAAATCCGCGGGGCCGGAGTCCTGAAAATGACCGGATAAAAAGGAAGCTAAACTTGAATGTCAGTGATTTGCAGAAATCGTGACATGAAAGTCATTGCGAGGCTGACGAAGTCATCAGGATTTATGTGGTTGACTAATAATGATTTTGGGGGCTCAAGATGATACGAGATTTAATATTAAAGAACAGAAGCTACCGGCGGTTTTATGAAGAAGTTGACATAAAAATTGAAACCTTGAGAGAACTTGTTGACCTTGCCCGACTCTCAGCATCGGCAAGAAATGCACAACCGCTTAAATATATTCTTTCCTGCGAGCCTCAGAGAAATTCACTGATATTCCCACATCTGGCCTGGGCTGGGTATCTCAGGGGCTGGCCTGGTCCCTGTGAAAGGGAGAGACCATCAGCCTACATTATTATTCTCAGGGACACAGAGATAAGCCGCTCTTTTGGTTGCGACCACGGAATAGCCGCCCAGAGTATCATGCTGGGGGCGACTGAGAAAGGTTTTGGGGGCTGTATTATCGCTTCAATAGATAAAGAAGGACTTCGTAAAGCTTTAGAGATACCGCCACGATATGAAATACTTCTTGTCCTGGCTCTTGGCAAACCTAAAGAAACGGTAGTGATAGAAACGGTTGGACCCAACGGAGACACCAAATACTGGCGTGATAGTGAAGGAGTACACCACGTGCCAAAGCGACCCCTGGATGATATAATTATTGGCTAGACATATGCTGAGTTGTCATAAAAGTTAGAAGGGAGAGGAGTAAAAAATGGCCGGGAAAAAATATGGGAAGAACTTGGTAAAGAAGCCTGCTCGCGAGGTGAAAGTCACGGTGCCAGGTAAGATCAAAGGTCGCGAGTTCCCCACGATGACCTATATGAGTAACGACCTTGTACCTGGATGCAACGTGTATCTTGAATTGGGCTGGATATGGGCTATGCCTGATCCAAATCCCCACATTCTTGAGCATACTCACAATTACAATGAGCTTGTCTTGCATATCGGCTCTGACCCCAAAAATCCTGAAGACCTTGGTGCTGAAATAGAGTATGTGATTGGAGGTGAACCGCTCATAATTGATAAAACCTCAGCGATCTTTGTGCCCAAGGGAGTGAAACATGGTCCGTTAACCTGGAAG
>DATBWO010000068.1:0-3731 GCA_036514775.1 Dehalococcoidia bacterium
AACACTATATCGGGCTTTATCTCGAAGCTGAGCCCGCTGATGTCTCCCATCTGGGTCTCATCCCCCTCGACGGTGATGCTATACTCGCCTGCGGGCATCTCAGGCACCTGGAAGGTTTTCTCCCACTGGCCCTGGGCGTTGGCCTTGATGTTGGTGACCACTGCCTCTCCAGCGAACAATATCTTGATATTATTCTCGTTAGCCTCAAAGCTGCTGCCCATCATCGTTATGCTTTCGCCCACGATGCCCGATGATTTATCTATGCTTATGTCCGGCGTTACTTTAAAGATAGCATCCTCGACATCGTAAAGCTTGCTCTCAGCACTCCGGGCGTCCAGCTTGTGTTCTCCCTGGGCGGAAAGGGGAATTGGGAAACTCGTCTGCCAAGTGCCCTGGGCATTGGCTGTGATATTGTTCCCTACCGTTTCGTAGCTGCCATTGAGGTAATACCTCAGCGCGATGCCTTCTTCATTCTCGGCAAACCCCTGGCCTTTCACGGTAACCATAGTGCCCGCAGGCCCCTTTTCGGGACTTACCGTCAACCCCGGCTTCACGGTAAAGTAGGCTTCTGCTGTTTCGTCCAATACCTCGGCATACACCCTATGGTCTCCCTGGTAGCTTTCAGGAATGGTGAAGATGATTGAGAACCTTTCACTGGTATCGGTCCTGCCTGTGGCTACTATGGTCCCGTCATAATAAATGACGACATATGCGTTCTCAGAGAAACGCTGGCCAGCGACGGCGACACCTGTGCCGGGAGCGCCTGATTTCGAGGAGAGCTCGATAAAGGGTACCCCACACGACTGGGCTTGTGCGGGCACCGCCGGCAGGGCCATGGCGATAAGGCAGAGGACAAGAACGATGACCAGTCTAATCAGTAGGTTCATTAAGGTCGTACTTCCTTTTGTCATTTGGATTTTGAACTTTATTTGACATTTGGGCTTTGTAATTTGGCTTTGTTCGGGATTTAGAGCTTGCCCTTCGGGGCTTGGGATTTTTCCTTTTGCTAATGACGTTATTTCGTTAAGGAAAACGAAAAGCTAAATCCACTATCATCCTGGGTGATAGAGGAAATCCAGACTCTCGAGAATCTGCCGCCGCTCCTTAAATTTCGGGCATAGCTAAAAATGGCATTCTCGCTGGAAGCCGTCCCTTGTACACTTACCGAACCGCCCCCATGATTAATACTGCCCAAGCTTACCTTCTCTGACGCCAGTTTTACAATCTGGGTCACGTCTTCGTGAATTGTAGCACGCGCCCGTTCCATAGTAGTGATTCTGGTATCGAGCTCACCGGCAGTAGCTTCCAGCGACCCAACCTGCGCTTTCAATGTTGCTATCTCACTCTGCTTTTGGGTAACACTGTTTTGAATAAGTGCCAGTTCGGAACTCAATGCCTCAGTATTAGCGCGATTATTCTGGACAAAAATTACGCCGAAGATAATCAGACCAATGCCCATGACAACACCCACGGGGATAAGGACTCGTGCTATAGAGAAACGCGGAGGCACATAGGCCTCGGGCAGGGCATTAAAATTCACCAATGAAAAGTTAGCTTCCCCTTTTGCAGGCAATAGTTCCTTGAGAGCCAGCCCTATATTGACCATGAATTCGTTGGGGTTAAAGCCCTCGGGGGTTTCCACAGGCGATGGCAACGATGACACTGCATAGCCAGCACGGCTAACCACTGACGGCCAGCTCTCCGGTTTTTCTGCCAGGTCGCCGCAGATAAACACAGGCACAGTTGAATCTAAAGGTTTTTCTAAGTGGCTGGAATTATAGAAGGCAACGGTCCTGTGGAACTCTTCAGCCATGAACGGCAGCTTTTCCTCTAGAGATTCAGCAGCCTCGCCGGGCAAGGATACCCTGCGGATGACCTGGGGAAGCCTGTCCGCCAGAACTATAATATCCACGTGCTCTAATCTGGCGTTTACAATGATTGCCTGGGGCTCATTCGGGATTCGGCACAGTGCTAAAGGAGCTAAGTCCAGAAGATGGGGTCTAACACCGGCCTGATGCAGCGTTCTGGCCATAGCATCAGTTAGATTGCGGGGAAAGGCAGCGAGGAAAATACGATTTTCTCCCCTCGGGGCAGGAATGCGCTGGTATGAAAAGTAGACCTCTTCTAAAGGCGTTGGTATCGTTCTCTTAACCTCACGCTTTACCGCCTCAGGAAGTATAGCTTCAGGCAACTCGGGCAGGGTTATGATACGATACAAAGAATCGTGCCCGCTTAAAGCGGTGATAACATTATTTGTCTTTGCTCCTGTCTCTTTAAATATCTGTTTAACCTTGTCGGCTACCTGAGCTTCATCAACAATGAGCCCATGGCTAACCAGGCCCGGCTCCAGTGGTAAGCTAGCCCACTTTTCTACCTGTCTGCCCTTCATTACCAGGAGGTTGATGCTGGTATCTCTGATAAATAAGGTGGTAATTTGTTTCGCCATGTTTATTTAACCTTTATAGCCATAGATTTCCAGGGTCATGGTAGCTGTTGCCCCTTCTTCCGAGATCTCCATACTTACGCTCTTCACCTCAGCGCTCCACGGTAGCGTAAAATCATCACCAGTTCTTATAGCGTAGATAAAGTCCAGTATGTCATCCACGTCACCACCGACCTTTACTGCACATGAAACAACAGAATAGGTAACAGCCCCTGCTGTTTTGGTGCCCGGTATTGACGGGCTGAGCGCGGTTAACTCCAGATTACAATCGTCAGCAATCTTAAATAAGTCCTCACCATATTCAATGCTCTCCAGTGATTCAGAGAATTGTGCCTGACTCGTGTTAAACAATGATTGGGCTGCATCCAGTTTATTTTCCAGGTCTTCCTTACTAGTAGTGAGCGTGCGCAAGAGAGTTTGCTGCGCCGCCAGGTTTGTCCTCAACTCTTCCTGCTCTTTAACCTGCTGGGAATAAGTTCTCACCAAACTGACCAGGATAATAGCGAAAACGGCTATTCCTATAATCAGCCAGACTTTCTTATTTATTTTTATTTTCATAACTTACTCAGCTTACTCGTAATCCTTTCAATATCCCCGTTAAAATAAGGGGGTCTCTCCTTCAACGTCCCCCTTAAAGTAAGGGGGATAAAGGGGGTTATTTCCATAACTCCCCATTACCCCTCTTATCCCCGCTTTCGCAGGGACAGGTCTTAAGAGGGGAATTTTGGCAAGTCCTACTTACTTTCACGAGCTACTCAGCCTTCTCGTAATATACCATCATCTAAAAAGCCTGTCTAGTGTTTATGCCGGTTGACCGCACGGGTAACAGCGGGAATTTGCTTCGACACGGGCAACACCAGCATGTTCATACGAAAAATCATCCAGAATCCTTATCCTTCATCAGATAAGCCTTATCGCGTAATTTGTTATGACACCGCCCGGCCCCAGTAGACTGCGAAACTGGATAAGCATATATGGCATGGTCCAGGCATCGCCGCCAGTGGGAAGATTTATCCGAGCTGAGACATCCATGGGCCGTAAGATGTTGCTAGCCCAGGTGACATAAAAGTGGTCTATGTCTACGCCCTCCACCGTCAGTCCGCGCGAGTTGCTGTTCCAGACGTCGGGCAATCCTGTGCCGTCCGGTAGAGCGGTGCCATTCACTCTGAACTTGTCTTGACAGTAGGGGCTGCTAGAGAGACCGGGGCCTTTGTCCCCCTCACCGACGAAGGCGGTGATTCGGGCAGCATTTGTTTCGCCCGGGATTTGAGGTGGCACCAGAAAGCCG
>DATBWO010000069.1:0-6048 GCA_036514775.1 Dehalococcoidia bacterium
AGCTCTACGCAGCCTCTGCTTACCTAGGCCGAGAGCCTTTGCTTTTAGGCACGCTCAAAGCCCAGGACTGGGCTAAGGGTTTGATTATGGTCTTACTCATCGGAGGGGCTCTGGCAGCCACTCTGCACTGGGACTTCTTTGTCAAACTTTTTTCGGTCAAGGTATGAGGCAGCAGCTTCCTTTAACCATAATATTTGTCATCGGGGTCTTTATGGCCCTGCAGTATTTCGTCCCCCACCAAAGCTCGGAGTTCATCTACGAATATGCCTTAGACTGGGTCATCATCATCGGAGTCTTTGCCATGGCTTTAGGGCTGTGGAGTCTGTTTCTGGTGCACTTTGCCAAGATTCAGAAGAAATCAGCTGGCTGGGGATACAGCACCATCGCCATTTTAGGTCTGGTCTATATGTTAATCGCCGGTGCCCTCTGGGGGATTGAAGAGGGCTCGCCTTTTATGAAGATTTTCTGGTACATCTACACCCCGATTCAGGCCACTATGTTTGCCCTGCTGGCTTTCTATATTGCTTCAGCAGCCTACCGGGCTTTCCGGGTCAGGAATATTCTATCTACTATCTTATTGAGTGCGGCCTTACTTTTGATGCTGCGCCTGATTCCGATCGGGCCTCTTTCTGGCCCGATACAGGATATTGACCGCTGGATTTTGGGCGTCCCTAACCTGGCAGCCAAGCGTGCCATCATCATCGGGGTAGGGTTAGGGATAGTCGCCACCGCCATAAAAGTGGTTCTTGGAATAGAGAGAAGCTACCTGGGAAAAGATTAAGATGGCTTTCTATGAGAAATTAATGGGTTTAGACCGGCGCTGGGTCTATCTGAGCGTGGGAATAGCGGTCTTGATTCCCTTTTTCATACCCTTTGATGTGCCGGTCTACACTACCCCGGAGGTAAAGGCGGTCTATGACTTTGTAGAATCTCTAAAGGAAGGGGAGGTCCTCTTTTTAGCCATTGATTATGACCCCAATGCCATGGCCGAGCTGCATCCCACGGCCCGGGTGATAATGCGCCAGGCTTTCAGCCAGAACGTCAAGCTAGTCATTTCCGCCCTCTCGCAGAACGGGCCCGGCATGGCCGAGCAGTTAATCTCCGAAATCTCAAAGGAATTCGGAAAGAAAAGTGGAATCGACTACTGTTACTTAGGATACAAACCCTATCCGGGCATCACCATCTTAGCCATGGGGCAGGATTTCAGAATCCCGTTCCCATCGGATTACTACGGAGTCCCTTTAGACTCTATGCCGATGATGAGGAGAATCAAAAATTACGACGATGTCAAGGCGGTCATCGATGTCACCGGTACCAATGCCATAGACTTCTGGCTGGTCAATGCCAATGCCAGATACAAGGTAAAATTGGCGGCAGCTGTAACTGGAGTGATGGCGGCGGATTATTATCCCTATTTGCAGTCCGGCCAGCTCTTCGGCCTGCTTTCGGGTTTGAAAGGGGCTTCGGAGTATGAAGTCCTGGCTAATCAAAAGGGATTTGCCTTCTCAGGGATGCGGATTCAAACTATTGCTCATATTGTAGTAATATTGTTCATTGTGATTGGAAACATCGGCTTTTTCATCTCCCGAACCCAGAGGAAGAAATAAGATGCCTCCGCTGGGCGACTTAATCTGGACGACCTTAGCCGCATTTCTGACTTTCTGCATCTTCTCCTTTTTGTATAAAGACAACCCCTTTTACAAATTCGCAGAACATTTAGTGGTGGGGGTCTCGGCTGGATATTTTACCATGCTTCTGTATTTCGAAGGGTTCATCCCCAAGGTGTTCGTTCCCATCTTCAAAGAAGGGAAGTTGTACTACTTCATTCCGGCTATCCTAGGGGTACTGATGTGGACTCGTTTCTCCAAGAAATGGGCCTGGATTTCGAGATATCCGATTGCAATTTATATCGGGATTGGAACCGGGGTAGCCATTCCCCTGGAGATGCAGACCAAGGTGGTGCAGCAGCTGCGAGCCAGTATGACCGCCATCAGTTTCAATGGTTCGGCCGGCCTGAATAATCTTTTAGTCGTCTTAGGGGTTTTCTGCGCCCTGGTCTATTTTTTCTTTTCCAAGGAGCACAAGGGTCTGTTTGGGGGGGTGGCTAAATTTGGGATCTGGATCTTGATGATAGGGTTTGGAACCGGGTTTGGTTTAACGGTGATGGGGAGGGTCTCGCTTTTGATTGACCGGGTGAAATTTTTGGCGGAGACCTGGTGGCCGATGTTTAAGGCGTTTGTCGGCGCAGTGCTTTAATTACCTTTTGTTCTAACTCTGTTTCCACTTGATTTTTTTGCTTCCGGACGATTTCTTAAATTTAGTTTAGTGTTAGAACTTTGACAAATTGCGGGCGTAATTCAGCGGTAGAATGTCAGCTTCCCAAGCTGGACGTCGTGGGTTCGATCCCCATCGCCCGCTTTTTTCTTGTTGGAGGATAACTACATAGGTGGGAAGCCATGGATTTTGTTTCCACAGGAAGGTAAAATCAATACTTCATTTCCCTTTCATTAATTCGATGTACTCCGGCTCATTACGGATGTTGTCCAGATCGGGATCTCGCTTGAACCACTCATAGTCCTCATGCCCAGCGGCCACTGAATTTTTCAGTGATTCCACGGCCAATCGCTTTTCTCCGAGCCGAGCGTAAAAACAGGCGGCATTGTACAACATCAGTGGATCATCGGGGTTCAACTCTATAGCTTTGGCCGCAGTAGTTTTTGCATCTTCAGGCTTTCCTGCCTGAAATAGGGTAATGGCACAATACATATGCGCTCGAGCGTCATCGGGATGTAGCAATAGATAGTGCGGATAGACTTGGAGTGCGGCTTGAATCGTCTCTTTATATTTATCCATCTCGCCCAAGCGTTCGTACGTCATCTGCAAGTCGCCGTAAGCTGAATAAAATTCGGGATTGAGGGCGACGACCTTCTTAAACATTTCGACCGCCTCTCTATCTCGATCAGTAGAATGATATATGCGTCCAAGTATCCAATAGCCGGTGAAATTATTCGGGTCCAGTTCAATCGCCTTCTGACTTGCTGTCAACGCTTCGTTCAATGACTTTTTGTTAAAGTAGCTGAGTGCCAGGGCTGCATAAGCTTCAGATAGACTTGAGTCATACATCAGGGCTTTCAGGCTTGACTCAATGGCCCTGTCGAGCCAAGGTTCTTTCCTCTCAAACGATTGATAGAGCGTAGCACATGCTTCCCCCAAGCCGGCATAGGCTGCTGCATATCGAGGGTCAAGTTCGATTGCCTTCTGAAATAACTGAACAGCAGCATGGACGCTTTTCTTTGTTCGGTGATAGAGAAAATTCCTAGCTCGTAGGTTGCAGTCAAATGCCTCAGCATTAAGAGTAGCACGTTTTGTCAGCACCACTTTCTCTGTGGGTGTCAATTTTACCATCAAAGCATCCACGATTTGCTTTGAAACCTGCTCTTGCATATCAAACACATCGGCCAGTTGCCCCTTATACGTCTCTGCCCAGAGTTGTGCATCGCTTTCGACATCAATTAGCTGAGCAGTAATCCTAAGATTGTCTTGGAATTTTCTCACACTTCCTTCCATGATGTAGCGCACCCCTAATTCTCTGCCTATGGTTTTAACATCTTTCTTGGTCCCCTTATATTGCATAGAGGTCGTGCGGGAGACTACTCTTACGTCCTTGAGTCGCGAAAAGCTTGCAATAAGTTCCTCTGTCAGCCCGTCGCTGAAATAATCACTTTCTTTATCGGGACTGATATTATCGAACGGCAGAACCGCAATTGCTTTTGTTTTTACTGTTCGTTCTGCAATGTCAAATTCGCTTTTTACTTCCTGAAGATTCTCCAAAAGTTCTTTAGTGGTCTGATATCTTTGGGTACAATCTTTTTCAAGCATTTTGAACACTACCGAATCTATCTGATGTGGGATTCTGCGATCCAGAGCGCTTGGAGCCGGAGGATGTTCATTAAGTATCAAGTAGAACAAGGCCGATTGATGCTCAGCCTTAAAAGGTAGCTCTCCGGTCAACATTTCGTAGAAAACAATGCCTAAGGACCAGATATCAGTGCGCTGATCCATTGGCTTACTTTCTACCTGCTCTGGAGACATGTACGCAGCAGTTCCGACAGTACTTGATGTAAGGGTTAGTCTGTTGGTCTCATTTAGCTTTGCCAATCCAAAATCTAAGACTTTGACCTGGTTCTTAGAGTTAATCATAATATTGTGAGATTTGATGTCACGGTGCACAATTCCATTTTTGTGCGCCTCATGTAATGCCTGAGCGATTTGGATAGCGTATGTAAGGGAATCGTTTACCTTCAGCGGGCCACCGCGTATCTTCTGTCCCAAAGTTACCCCATCCACAAATTCCATTACTATGAATTGACGTTCCTCTTGATATTGGATATCGTGAATAACGCAAATATTCGGATGATTGAGAGCTGATGCGGCTTTGGCTTCCTGTAGAAAACGCTGTCCTTCAGTACTATTGGCTGCAAAATGGGACGGTAGAAATTTTAATGCTACGAGCCGGTTAAGCTTCAAATCATGGGCTTTGAAGACTACGCCCATCCCCCCTTCGCCTATCTTTTCTAAGATCTTGTACTGAGAAAAAGTTTTACCTATCATAATTTCACCTTCCGCGACTGTCAGGCACTGGACTCTTTTTATAAATTAACAAAAACTCGCTTGGCTGTCAATCACTAACCCAGGAAATCATTCACCCTTCTAAAAGGTCTTACACAATTCATAATGCTCTCGTATGGACTAAACCATACTGACCCCTGGGGGTTGAAACGTGAAAAAGCTTGTTGCGGGATTGTGAACATCTGGCAATATGGAAGAGAGAGGTAACCGACCCGTTCCCTGTTCCAACAGGGGTTGTGCTATCATGGGTGTTTTAGGGTATCATGGGGTGACTGATTCTTGCCAACTCACTAGATAATATCAAAAAGTGTTAAGTGGAAAAAAGATAGCGGGAGGCTCGATTGGGTTCGATGCCCATCAACCGCTTTTGATTCAGGTGATTTATCCTTGCAGTCAGACACTACCTAAACTACTCATACTCCAGTGAATCCACCCGCAGCTCTTTTCCGGCCCTTACCTCCAAGGGGCCTTTAGAGCAAATCGGGCAGGTTATCTGTATCTCAGCGGAGTGGTAGCTATGCTGGCAGTAGGGGCAGCTTAATTTTAGGGGGATTTCCACAATCTCCAGCTGGGCAAAGGAGATTTTGGATTCTCGTTTAGCCACTTCAAAACCGAATTGCAAAGCCTCGGGACTCACTCCCGCAAGCTGGCCTAAAAGGACTGAAATCTTCAGAGTCTTGATCGGCTCTTTTACTTCGGCTAGTCGCCGCTCGACCTGTTCAATTAAGTCCTGGGCAATCCCGACTTCGTGCATCTCAGCATATCCTGGGCAACAGATCTCCTACCGGCAGGTCGATGATTCTTTTGGTGGAGAGAGTAGTTTTCAAGTAGACCAACCCTTTAGGTTCTTCCACTATCTTGCCGATGACACAGGCATCACTTCCCAAAGGGTGCTGCTTCAGGAGACCCAACACAATCTCGGTAGATTCAGGCGCCACCACAATTACAGCCTTCCCTTCATTGGCCAGATGCAGGGGGTCAAAACCCATTAGCTCACAGATTCCTCTGACTTCTGGTTTGATAGGCAGCAGGCTTTCGGTTATCTCTACCCCGAAGTCTCTTCCTCTGACAATCTCATTTAAGGTGGCGGCCACCCCTCCCCGGGTGGGGTCTCGCATAAAACGGATTTTTGCTCCCAGGCTCCAGAGTGGCTGTAACAGTCCAAACAAAGGGGCACAGTCACTTTCCAAGGAGCTGGTCATCGGCAGATTCTGACGGGCCACAAAAACTGAGGCGGCATGGTCTCCGATGGTACCGGTCACAATCAGCTCATCCTCGACTTGGATTTGCTCGATAGAAAGAGAGGACTTGATTCTGACTACGCCGATACCGGTGGTGTTGATGAAGATTTGGTCAGCCCCCCCTTTTTCTACTACCTTGGTGTCGCCGGTCACTATTTGGCAACCAGTCTGAGAGGCC
>DATBWO010000070.1:0-2533 GCA_036514775.1 Dehalococcoidia bacterium
CCTCAAGGGCAAACAACTGAGAACCTCCTACCCCCAGCCTTGGTAAGATAGCAATAAAGAGAGCAATTACCCCCATCCCACCCAGCCATTGGGTAAGGCTACGCCATAAAAGAGCGCTTCTCGGTAATGCGAAGAATCCTCCTGTTCCTGTGGTATCTAGGATAGTGGCCCCGGTGGTAGTGAAGCCAGACATGGCCTCGAAAAAGGCATCGGGAAAACCCAACCCTAGAAATACATAAGGGAGTGTGCCAAGAAGAGGAATGAGAAGCCAGGTGAAAGCCACTATGGTAAAACCATCGGCACGCTCTATTTCCCTCTCGGTTTTGAATCTGAATTCAAGAATTAGTCCGATACCGAGAGTGAGCAGTAGCGCATACAAGTAAATGTGCCACTTCTCCTCGCCGTAGTAAAGCGCTGCACATAAAGGGAAAATGTAGGCTAAGGCGAAGTACTTTAGGAGTGAGCCAATGATGTGGAGGGTTAATCTTACCCTTTGGCGAACCATCTATCCATGAATTCGGTCCCTTTTTTGGCAACTTCCCGATTCACAAGGAGAGTCAACCAATCTTTAGGCTGTATCTCCTTATCCGCACTCAAATATTTTCCCCCTCTTTGTACCACGAGGACCTTTACACCGTTTGGTGGTGCTAGCTCAGAAACACTTCGCCCGACAACTTTCATGCCCTCCTCAATCTCTATTTCGAAGATCTCCGTCCCTATGAAAGAGAGAAAGTCCTTCACATAAGGCTGTGAAATCAGGCGATAGATGTGCCTGGCTGCTACCTTGTCTGGGTTGACTTGTAAATTAATCCCAGCCTGCTTGAATGTTTCCACATGCTCGGCTTCATCTACAAGAGAAATCACCGTTTTTACCCCCATTTCCTTGGCTATCATGCAAATCATTAAATTCTCCGAGTCATCACCAGCTGCAGCCACAAAGGCATGGGCATTCCTGACTCTCGCCTCTTCGAGGGTGGACTTCTGGCCAGCATCTCCTGTGATTACCATAACTTCAGAATTCTCTGCTATTGCAGTGCATTTCGCAGGGTCCCGGTCTATAACCAGCACCTCATTCCCTTCTTTAGCAAGGAGCTCTGCCAAATTCTTCCCTATATCACTTAAGCCTGCTATTACGATATACATTGCTTCTCTTTAATAGCGAGTTAATTTTGCCATACTTTCAATGAATCAGAGAACTAATGCTGAGAAGGGGAGTTGCAGGTCAAGGTGCAACTCAACTTGAAGGTTAACTTAGAATGCCAGGCAATCTCCATTCATATTGTTTCACTATCCCACCACTGTTAAGCATCGAGCAATTCTAATCCCCCCTAATATACTTGTCAAGTGCTGAGTTTACATGGCGGCAATTTCTCTTCTTAACTCTTTGAGCCAAGTCAGTGATTTAAGCTCTCGTTGCAAAATATATCTTGTATAGTCGCAGAGTACTCGCTCTAACTCCGAGGATAATTCCGGTTTTACTCTGACCCGCTTTGCTGTAGCATAGTCGCAGCTTTGCCATAAGCGGAGGACCTTCAAAGCCTCGACCGAAAGGGGAAGAGAGGGTTTTAATGAAATTGCTTCGATTTGCTCGTAGTGGTGATTTTCTTCAGAATTACAATGAGGGCACAAGAGCCCACCCTTGCTGAGGCTGAAAAAATTGACTACTGGTTTGAGAGGTGAATCACAGTTAACACATCGGTGCAACTGAGGACGATAACCAAGGTAGTGAAGGAGATGTAGCTCAAAATAACGCAATACAGTCTCATTGCTGTCCGGCTCGCTCAACTGATTTAAGATATCCAGCAATAAGTCAAACAAAGGGCGATTCTCACCGCCCTCGACAGTAAAGGAATCAATAAGCTCTAAGATGTAAAGGCCACAAGCCATGCGCCATAAATCGCTTTTCAAAGCCAGGAAACCGTTTATCGTTTGACTTTGGGTAATAATATCGAGATTACGCCCCTTCGCTAGCAACATTAAGCTATATGTCAGTGGTTCTACGTTGCCGCCCAATTTACTCTTGGGGCGACAAGCTCCCTTAGCTACTGCCCGTAACTTGCCGAATTCTGGAGTATAAATAGTGATAATCTTGTCGAATTCGCCCAGCTTAGTTTGTTTTAAAATGATGCCTGGTGTTTGATAATTCCGAGATGTACCCATCTTGAGCCCCAAACTCCAAATACAATTTACCACATTTTAATAGTCTGTCAAATACAATTTTTAGAAAAACTTACCCATTATGGTGGCTGTTGAGCGGGGTAACCTCATTTTGACCAACCAGCGCCTGGTCTGTCTGAATCGGGTAGCGTTATCGGAGCAGCAGACTGAGGGATAAAAGAAGGCTGTATTATAGATTCCCAGAAAATGGCATCACAACCCTGCTGTGACTTAAAGATTAAATTTGATTAAGGCAGAAATCACTCTCAGGGATTAAAAATCCCTTTCACAAGGATTACCAGCCTCCACGAAAAATGTGACCGAGGCTGTGTATAATGTGGGATTGACGACCTCTGAGAACTGGCTGTTATCAATC
>DATBWO010000071.1:0-18531 GCA_036514775.1 Dehalococcoidia bacterium
CCGCCGCTTACGACCCCTTATCCCCAAAGAGAAAACCATAGTTAGCGAGAGCGGTATCAAAAGTCGGAAGGATATTGAAAAGCTCGAGAAATGGGGAGTTGATGCTGTACTTATTGGCGAGGCTCTGGTTACCGCCGGTGATGTCCGGGCTAAGATGCAGGAGTTGCTAAGATGAAGGAATTTTCATCATCTACACGTGTCAAGATTTGCGGGATTAGAGATAAGCCCCATGCTCTAGCAGCGGTTGAGGCTGGTGCTGATTTCATCGGGTTGGTCTTCGCTCACAGCAAACGACAGGTAAGCCCTGCCCAGGCACGTGAGCTAGCCAGTGCCGTAAAGAAAAGCAACAATGCCACAAAGGTGGTCGGCATCTTTGTCAATGCACTAGCTGCCGATGTAAATGAGATCGCCGATTTCTGTGCTTTAGATTGGATCCAGCTAAGTGGCGATGAATCCTGGGAGTATTGCTGCGAGGTTGTTAGACCGGTTATCAAGGCAATTCGAATAGACCAGCAATCCCCCGAAGAACTCTACGCCGAAATATCCGCTGGAGGCAAACTACTTCCCGCACAAAGGTTTATCCCTCTTCTTGACTCCCAAGTTGAAGGCAAATATGGCGGAACCGGAGAAAGCTTCGATTGGAAGCTAGTCCAGCAAGTAGCTAAGAGGTTTCCGGTCATTATTGCCGGTGGGCTCGACCCGAGGAATGTAGCCAGGCTAATCGAGAGAGTGACACCCTGGGGGGTAGATGTCTCATCTGGGGTAGAGACAAGAGGAGTCAAGGACACGTCTAAAATAAAAGCATTCATTGAAGCAGTAAGGAAAGTCGATGAGAAAAAACAAACAACTACCTAATCCCCTTGGCTATTTCGACCAGTTCGGCGGCAAGTTCGTGCCCGAAACTCTTATGCCGGCTTTAGAAGAACTGGAAACAGCTTACGAAGAGGCAAAGCGTGACCCGTCCTTCTGGGCTGAATTCGATTCCCTGTCACGTGATTATTCGGGAAGACCAACACCACTTTATTTTGCGGAAAGGCTTACCAGGCATTGCGGCGGGGCGCAAATCTTCCTTAAAAGGGAGGACCTCCTTCATACCGGAGCCCATAAGATAAACAATGCTCTGGGGCAGGGTCTCCTCGCCAGGAGGATGAAAAAACGAAGGATTATTGCCGAGACGGGCGCAGGACAGCACGGAGTAGCTGCTGCCACCATATGTGCCAAGTTGGGACTGGATTGCATTGTCTATATGGGTGAGGAAGATGTGCAGCGTCAAGCCCTCAACGTCTTCCGTATGAAGCTGTTGGGTGCCGAGCTGCGTCCTGTTTCCTCAGGTACCAGAACACTGAAAGATGCCATCAATGAGGCGATTAGAGACTGGGTGACCAATGTAAGAGATACTTACTACCTTCTTGGCTCAGTGGTAGGTCCTCACCCTTACCCGTTAATGGTGCGTAATTTTCAATCAGTCATAGGCAAAGAAGCCAGAGAACAGATTTTAGCTAAGTGCGGCCGCTTGCCCGACTACATCATCGCCTGTGTGGGCGGAGGCAGCAACTCCATCGGGATTTTTCACCCCTTTGTGAACGATAAAAACGTCAAGTTTATCGGGGTAGAAGCAGCAGGAAAGGGAATCAGGACAGGAAGCCACGCCGCCACTCTGGTTGCCGGCACGGTCGGGGTTTTGCATGGGGCGAAATCTTATGTCCTTCAAGATGATGCCGGACAGATTCTCGGAACTCACAGCATTGCCGCCGGCCTGGATTACCCTGGAGTAGGACCTGAGCATAGTTACTACAAGAGTATTGGACGCGCCACCTATGTGGCAGTAAATGATAAGGAGGCGCTGAAAGCTTTCCAGCTTCTCTGCCAGACCGAAGGTATTGTTCCGGCGCTCGAACCAGCCCACGCCATATCCTACGCGGCCAAAATGGCAAGCTCTCTGAATAAGGAGCAAATTATTGTAGTCAACCTGAGTGGGCATGGCGATAAGGATATGGATATTGTAAGTGAAGCACTGGGGGTGTCCCGATGTTAATCGGGATGAGCCGTATCGCTTCAATTTTTGCCCGGGCAAAGCACACTGCCCTCATTCCCTACATCACAGTAGGTTATCCCACAGTTGCCACAACCTTAAAGGTAGTGCCTCTTTTCGCCAGCAGTGGATGCGATATCATCGAGCTGGGCATCCCCTTTTCCGACCCCCTGGCCGACGGTGCTACCATCCAGCGAGCAAGCTATGAAGCACTCAGGCAAGGAATTACCCCCAAGGTCTGCTTTGAAGTGGCTCAGGAACTCAGGCAGCAAGTAGAAATCCCCCTGGTGTTTATGACTTATTACAACCCTGTGCTGAAATTCGGGTTGGAGCAATTCTGTTCGAAGTGCGCCGAGGTGGGGATTGATGGGTTGATTATACCTGACCTCCCCCCCGAGGAAGGAACAGAGCTGGAAAAATCAACCAAAAGGCACGGGCTCGACCTTATTTATCTTCTCAGCCCGGCTAGCACCGAAGAACGCATTAAATTAGTAGCCAGCAGGTCCAGCGGCTTTATCTACTTAGTTTCTCTGACAGGTGTCACTGGCACCAGGGACAAACTCCCCGAGGAACTGGAAAGCTTCGTAGCCAGGGTGAGAAAAAGGACTGCAAAACCTCTTTGCGTGGGCTTTGGAGTCTCCACCCCCGAGCAAGCCCGAAGAGTAGCCAAGGTAGCCGATGGCGTCATTGTGGGCAGCCGCATCATACAGTTGCTCGACAAGGACAAGTCCCTTGGAAATGCCTGCTCTTTTATTAAATGTTTGAGAGAGGCCTTATTGTAAAAGGAGGTTAATATGTAAGGTAACTTAGCTCTGAATGTTAGCCGAACAAGAAATAGAAAGGAGAACAAAATGGAGAAAGGAATGTATTTTCTGGACCAAAAGAATATGCCCACTCGTTGGTACAATATTATGGCTGATATGCCCGGAGATATGCCACACGTGCTGCATCCAGGAACTGGAAAACCGGCGACTGTAGATGATGCAGCCGGGCTATTCCCCAGGGTGTGTGCCGAGCAGGAACTCAACAGGAAAGACCGCTGGATTGAAATCCCTGAGGAACTGCAGGCGATTTACCGCACCTGGAGGCCAACGGTGCTGCATCGGGCATATCGGCTGGAGAAGGCTCTGGATACACCGGCCAAGATTTTCTACAAGTATGAAGGAACAAACCAGGCGGGGAGCCACAAGCCCAATACGGCTACCGCTCAGGCATACTATGCCAAGAAACAAGGGCTCAAGGGCTTAAGCACTGAGACCGGTGCCGGTCAGTGGGGCAGTGCCCTGAGTCTGGCGGGGGCATTCTTTGGCCTAGACATCAAGGTGTTTATGGTCAGAATTAGCTATAACCAGAAGCCCTATCGCCGTATCGCCATGGAGACATGGGGGGCTAATTGTGTCCCCAGCCCCAGCACCGAGACCAAATCAGGGCGAGCTATGCTGGAAAAATGGCCTGATTGTCCTGGTAGTCTAGGCTTGGCTATCAGCGAGGCAATAGAGTACATGTCAACCCGTCCAGACTATAGGTACTCGATTGGCAGCGTGCTTAACCATGTCCTGCTTCATCAGACCATCGTCGGCGAGGAATGCCGGAAGCAAATGGAGATGGCAGACTCCTACCCTGATATTATTGTCGGCTGTGTTGGCGGCGGCTCAAACTTTGCCGGGCAATTCTTCCCCTGGATTCGGGATAAGATTAGCGGCAAGAAGCCAGACATGCGCATTATCTGCTGTGAGCCGGAAAGCTGTCCCAGTATGACCAAAGGACTTTATGCCTATGATTTTGGTGATATGGTCGGTATGACTCCCCTGATCAAAATGTACACACTGGGTCACGGTTTCGTGCCACCACCAATCCATGCCGGTGGGCTGCGCTATCATGGGATGGCACCTACTATATGTCACCTCTATAAACTGGGGTTGGTTGAAGCTGTAGCCGTGCCTCAAACTGCCGCCTTTGCGGCAGGGGTACAGTTTGCCCGCACCGAGGGCATTATCAGCGGTCCTGAGCCCTGCCACAATATCAGGGTAGCTATCGAGGAAGCTCTCAAGTGCAAGAAAGAAGGTAAATCAAAGACCATCCTGATAGCCCATAGTGGACATGGGCACTTCGACCTGGGTGCCTATGATGCCTACCTATCGGGTAAACTTCAGGATTATGCCTATCCTGAGGAAGAAGTAAGGAAAGCCCAGCTTGAACTACCCAAGGTAGCCTGAATAAAATGGCTGGCGCCATGGCCAGAGGGATCGCCATGACGCCAGCCCTGAGACACGAGCCATCCCGACTAGTCGGGACTTGCCAGTAGAAAAGAACAGCAGTGATGCCGTGGGTGGCGATTACAAGGTAATTTTCATGTCTTCATAGCCCAGGTTTATATCTGCTTCCAGTTCCTGAGCTACTTGAGCTACTTCTTCCTTAATCTCCTGCTCAAAAGGATTCCCGATATGAATCACAATGACGCGAGGTAGATATCCCTTGAGTCGGCGAAATTGTATGAGTTCTTCCTTTAGAAACCCAGCACAAAGATGGCCAGCCTTCTTGAGCCAGTCTCCATACTTATTAGGTCCGGCAACTTCGGTAATAAGCAACTGAGGAGAAATATGCTGCCAGCAATCAGATATTCCCACTGTGGTATCGCCGGTGTAAAACAGGCTTTCACCATTCGCAGAGGTGATTTGATAGCCGACAGCAGGTACGGAATGTTTTACCGGCACTGCTAAAACATCATAACCAGCAATGGCTTTTCTGCTATAAGGCTCAATAGCCTCAAGTATGAGAGTCGGTTTCTCTTTACTGGGATATTCCAGAAAATTGGTATATATCTTGCCATCAAGAAGGCAGGTAGTGACAATATCAAGCGTGTAGCGCAGGGCGTAAACTATCAGTTGCCCTTGCCAGTAATAGCCCGCGTTAGCAGCCAGAGTAACCAGATCCCGAGTATGGTCGAAGTGGTGATGGGTAAGCAAAACGGTTTTTATCTTTCTCTGTTCGGAGAGAGGAAAGGCAGAGGTCAGTCCACCGGCATCTACAACCAAAGCACCATCAATTAATAGAGAAGTTAACCGTGCCCCTTTTAGCTCAGCTAAATGGGCTCCTAAGATTTGAATTTCCACTTCACTGGCTGTCTATAACCCTCTCGGTAGCACCAAGAAACTTCTCCCATTGAGCTAATTCTTCAGCCAGAATCTGACGACCCTTCTCCGTCAACTCATAACATCGGCGCTTTTGCTTGGAAACCAGCTGCCACGAGCTGGACACAAGTCCCCTGCTCTCCAAACGGCGTAATGCAGAGTAAAGGGTACTTGCCGTAAGATGAATGTAACCTTCGCTCCTGCGCTCCAGTTCTTTGGCAATCTTATAGCCATGTATGGGTAGTAATTCGCCTATAATAAAGAGCAACAAAGGCTCCACAACACCCCGCAGTGATTGATAAACATAAGACCGAGACATAGCTCTTGAGTATAGCATTTTCAAAAGATTAAAACACTTTGTTGATTTAAATCTTTAAAATCCAACCGGCTGGCAATAACACATACCCTTCGTCATTGCGAGTCCTGATTTATCGGGACGAAGCAATCCCTAAACAGATAAAATTGTGTCGGAATTTATGGGGCAAGCTGGAGGAGACATATCCTAGACTTAAGTTGGAACTGTGCCACACTCGCCGGCTTGGCCCTTAAGCGTTTCCACGGCATGAGGCAGCGCCGGTAGTATCACTTGAAGACATTCGTGCACTGCCTTGGGGCTTCCCGGCAGGTTGATAATTAAGCATTTCCCACGAGTGCCCACCACGGCTCGACTGAGCATGGCCATGGGGGTTTTCTTCAGGCTCTCAGCCCTCATTGCCTCGGCAAAGCCGGGGACAATTTTATCCACCACGGCCAGAGTCGCCTCCGGGGTCACGTCTCTAGGAGTAAGTCCCGTGCCACCCGTGGTGATGATGACATCCACTTTATCTTTGTCAGCCCATTGAACTAGTTTCTTAGCAATCAGCTCTTTCTCATCAGGAATGATGTCGTAATTTGCAATGCGCACGTCTATGCTGGAGAGGATTTCATGAATAACCTCTCCACTTTTATCCTGACGCTCCCCTCGCGAGCCTTTGTCACTGATGGTCAATATCCCTACGGTAAACATTTTCCTTCACCTAACCCTCTTCCTTCGCGGGGGAGGCATTGTTCTAGCTTTCACAAAATTCTTTTCTATGAAATCAGCGATTGCCATTGTATCACCCCAGGGAAGCTGAGGTATATCGGTATCCAATGGTTCATCAGTAACAATGGCCGAAAGTTCTTCGGGAGAACACAATAAGTCATCGCCGAGTTCTTTTCTATGCACCTCGATTTTAGGAATTTTGCTTTTCTTGAATCCTTCGACAAGGACGAGGTCGAATTCAGGGCCAATGATGGGCAGAATTTCCTCAATACCAAGGTCGTGGTCCAAATTTTTAATAAGGGCGAGTTTATCAGATGAGCTAATAAGCACGGCATCGCTGCCCGCTTGAGCATATCTCCAGCTATCTTTTCCAGGGTGGTCTACTTCCACCCCGCCTCGACTATGCTTTAAGGCAGCGATTTTATATCCCCTTCTTTTAAACTCGGCGATAAGCTGCTCCATAAGCACTGTTTTGCCAGATTGCGATTTGCCCACGATGGAAACAATCGGCCCCGATTCCATCGGGGTTTTCACCTCGCCTTGTTCTTCTCCCCAATCCAGCATCTGCACCTCGACCATGTCTCCAGCCTTTACTCCCTTGCTATTTTCGGGGATAACAGCCAAACCATTGGCCCTGGTCATGGATGTCAGGATTCCCGAGCCCTGGGGACCGGTGGCGGAGGCATAGTACTGGCTACCACGCTTGGTTACACTTACCCTGGCAAAGAGGCGGCGCCCATCGTTATCTGCAACATCATTCTCAATAATCGCTCGGACGGTTGGCTTTGTAAGAGTTTCCTTCCCCATCATTTTTAATATGGCGGGACGGGCGAATTGTTCAAAGGTAACCAGGGAACTGACGGGATTGCCCGGCAATCCCAAATGAGGCACTTTCCTCTTTCTTCCTCCTTCATCTTTCTTCATAACCCCAAAGGCCAGCGGTTTTCCGGGCTTCATACGAACCGTCCAGAAGCCAACCTCACCACGCTCGGCCAGGACATCCTTTACTATATCGTAGTCTCCTTTAGACACACCGCCGGAGGTAATTAGCATATCTGCGTCCAAACCTTCCTCTATTTTCTCGGTTAGAGACTGAACCGAGTCACGCCCTATGCCCAGGATTTTGGGAATCCCACCATAGCGAGAGACTTCGGCGGCAATGGTATAAGTATTGCTATTATAAATCTTACCGGGAGCTAATGGCTGGTCAACACCAATAAGCTCATCCCCTGTAGCTAGAATAGCCACAATCGGGCGACGGATAACCATCGCAGTGGAGCGTCCCAGGGAGGCCAGCATTCCTATCTCTTGAGGGCGAAGCACCTTTCCTTTTTTAAGAACTAAGTCTCCTTTGGCAATGTCCTCGCCTCTACCCCGGACATTCAATCCTTTCTCCGCCTGACACAATATGCCGATTTGCGACAAGTCTCCCCTAGATGATTTGTGGTTAACTTCATCGGTATCCTCAAATCGAACCACGGCATCAGCCACTTCAGGCAATGGCGCTCCCGTCATAATGCGGACAGCCGTCCCCGGCCTGACCTCTTTTGTGGGCATAGACCCGGCAGCAACCTCTCCAACCACGACCAAATATCTCGGCGATGATTCACTAGCCCCCCGAGTATCTTCAGCTCGCAAGGCATAACCATCCATGGCGGAATTATCCAGCGGGGGAATATCTATAGTGGAATAGACATCCTCAGCCAGAACCTGTCCCAAGCAGTCCAGAATAGGCTTTCGCTCGGGCTCAAGAACCTCAACATAGCTCAAAACCTTCTCTAGAGCTTCTTCCACAGAGATCATGCGGTAAACTCCCCAAAACTGTATTATAGATTATCTCTGTCCACTATACCAACTCCCCCTTGCCCGAGAGCAGACCGGTGCCTCAAGCTCAGCTTAATTTGACATTTGGCAGCTTTAGCCCTACTATTTAACAAGCAGGAGGTAAAAATGCGAGAAAAAGTACAAGCAGCCTTGGAACGAGTGAGACCGGCATTGTTAGCTGACGGAGGGGATGTCCAATTAATAGATGTCAAGGATGGAGTGGTGACACTAAAGTTGACTGGTGCCTGCGGTGGCTGCCCCATGGCAACTATGACCTTAAGGAACGGAATTGAACGGGTGCTCAAGGAACAGGTGCCTGAAGTTAAGAAAGTGGTGGCCATCTAATCTGTGGCAGTATTTCAAGCGGAAGGCCGAAGCAAATCAGGCTGGAGTTTAAATGCGCCGGGAATATTTTACCTGCCATTCTTGTGGTGAAAAAGTAGAATGTAGCAAAGAGGAGCGACCTTGCGAGGTGCTCAATGGGTGGCTCATGGTTTCACTATGGAAGGGGCTAGGGGTAGTCGAGCATTACAACTTTTGCTCCTTGATTTGCCTCAAAACATGGATTGATGCCCAGGTTCCTCAAGTCCCTGACGCATTCTTAAGAGCTTTTGAGAAGGGAAAGGATTAAAAATGCCCATCTATGAATATTTTTGCCCTGATTGCAATTTTAAGTTTGAATTACTTCGCCCCCAAATCCAAACAAATGAAAACGCCTCCTGCCCTCGCTGCCACAACAATGGCGCTAAACGAATATTCTCCTCTTTCGCCTCTCCGAGACAAACTCGGAGCAGTGAAGGGGCGTCTACCCCGATTGGGGGAGGTTCCTCTTGTAGCTCATGCTCCGCCACAAGTTGTGCCACCTGCCAAATGTAGCTCCCTCAACGGGAAACTACAAAGAGCTCAAGTTAGGAGAACGAACACTATATGACCGGCCTGTGAAATAAATGCCAGACACGTAATCACATCGGTGAGCCGAGATGATTGAGATAAAAAGAGAAGACTTCTCCATTGATGAAATAACTAAAAAGATGCAAAACCCCAAAATAGGGGCGATATCAATTTATTTAGGCACTGTACGTGAATTCCCTGAAGGACGTGGACTGGAATTTGAGAAAGATAACCATGCCATCCAGAAGCTAGAGGAGATAGAAAAAAGAGCAATCAGCAAATTTGATATCGAGGATGTAGCGATAGTACATCGAATGGGTTTCTTAGGCATATCAGAGAACATCCTACTAATAGCAGTTTCCGCTTCTCACAGAGGACCAGCTTTCGATGCTTGCAGAAGCATAATAAACGATATAAAGGACTTCCACAAATCATGGGGAAAAGAAGTACCGAAATAGAAATTTTAGAAATTTCCAAGGATGGTAAGCGGAAGAAGATAGATGAGCTTGCCCATGAAGAAGAAATTATCGTTAAGCTCAATGGAGAAATTCATAAATTCCACTGTATTCCCGTTGACCTGGAAGAGATGCTAGCTGGTAATTTGAAATCGAGAGGGATAGACTCTTCTTTGTCCCGAGTTAAGAAGCTTGGCAGCAATGAGTTTGAGGTGAGCATTTCCGAAAAAACAGCTAAGACACCTAGAAACTGTGATTCTAAGAAAAAGTTAACCAAAAGTGAGGTTTTGGATTTGGTAGAAACCTTAAACGAAAATAGCTTCTTGTACCGAAAGACCGGCTGCACACATGTCATTGGAATCTGCGGGGATAAAGCGATTTTTGTCGAAGATATAAGTAGACATTGCGCCATAGATAAAGCCATCGGCCTAGCAATTAGAGAAGGGATCAATTTACAAGATAGCTGCCTGATTAGCTCATGCCGACAAACGGCTTCCACAATAAGAAAGGCGATTTTTTGCCAGATACCGATAGTCATAAGCATCGCTGCCCCCACGGACCTGGCTATAAAAGAAGCCAATAAATACGGGATAACACTCATAGGTTTTGCTAATTCAGAAAGGTTCAACATATATTCCCACGATTGGAGAATCGAAATCTAAGAACGCAATGCACGAACTCGGAGTAAGCGAAAATATAGTTAATATTGCTTTAGCCAAAGCTAGTGAGGCGCGAGCCAGCAAGATTACCCAAATTAACTTGGTCGTTGGCGAGTTGTCAGGATTTGTCCCCGATTGTATCCAGTTTTATTTCGATGTTCTTAGTAAAGATACCATCGCTCAAGGAGCAGTACTCCACTTTGAATCAGTGCCAGCTCAATTGCGTTGTCGGATTTGTTCCACGATTTTCCAGCCCCAAGATACCCTGTGGTCTTGTCCCGAATGCCGGGACCAGAGCGTAGAAATATCCCAGGGACGAGAGCTTTATATTGAAAGCGTGGAGGTAGAATGAAAAAAATAGAAGTTATCCAGAACGTTCTGGAGGCTAATGAGATCATAGCTAGCCGAAACCAGCGGCTATTGGATGAGCACAGGGTTTTTGCTATTAACATTATGTCAGCTCCAGGCGCTGGTAAGACGAGTCTTATCCTGCACATGCTGAGGAGGCTGAAAGGCAGGTTGAACATTGCTGTTATCGAAGGCGACGTTGCTTCTACAGTAGATGCTGAGAAAGTGCAGAGCGAGGCAAAAGCAGTAGTTCAAATAAACACCCGCAATATGCCGGAAAGTTGTTCTTTAATGGCTGCCATGATTGAGTCAGCTCTAAAGGACATGCCCCTGGATAACATAGACCTGCTCTTAATCGAGAATGTCGGCAATCTCATTTGCCCTGCCGAATTTACCCTGGGAGAACACAAACGAGTAGTGATTTCCAGCCTGCCTGAAGGTGACGATAAGCCCATTAAATATCCCCTGATCTTTATCGATGCCGATGCCGTGATAATAAACAAGATGGACCTTCTTCCCTATGTTGATTTCGATATTGCCGCCTTTCGTCGTTCCATCACAGGACTAAATCCTAAAGTCGAGGCTTTCCAACTTTCCTGCAAGACCGGCGAGGGGATAGAAAGATGGTGCTCCTGGATATTGGAACAAGTTGAAACCAAGGCCGCAAAAAGATAGAAGTTTTGCATACCGCTTAAACCTCTAATCTTAAGAGGTTTAAGCGAAGCCGGGGCAATTAGTTAATATTCTATCCCTGTCCGGCAATCAAATCTTTACAATTACTGCTGCCGCAACTATAATGCTCTGTCATGTCCTACATAAAAAGTGGCAGTTTACCTGCTAACCTGGATAAGATATCTCACCTGTTAGTCGCTCAGAAGAAGCAAGGCTATATCGTTGGTGGCTTCATCCGTGATTGGCTTTTGGAGAGGAAGACCAACGATGTAGATATTGCTGTAAGCGGTGCTGCCACGACCATAGCTCGGAAAGTAGCCAAAGAACTAGGAGGCAAATTTGTGCTCCTTGATGATGTCAACAACATAGCTAGAGTAGTGGTGATTGAAGATGAGCGGCCAAGAAGGGCTTCACAGAACCAAGAATCTCATAGTGCAGAGTGGCATTTTGATTTCTCTTCTTTCGCCGGAGATATTGAAGCTGATCTAGCCCGCCGTGATTTAACCATAAATGCCATGGCTGTGGAACTCAGCCAATTTGTCACTGCCCGCACAGCCACCAAGATGAGTTCCCGAAAATCGGCAACTCCTATAGCGGAAAGACGATCTCCCTTGAAGCTTATCGACCCCTTTTCCGGTAAGGAGGACTTGAGGGATAAAATAGTGCGGGGGGTAAGCGAGCAAATATTTGAAGACGACGCCGCCAGGCTCTTACGGGCAGTGAGATTGGCGGCCGAACTCGACTTCACCATAGAGCCAAACACAGAATCTTTAATTCTCCGCTACTCCCAGGCTATCACTGAGGTCTCTGGGGAGAGAGTTAGAGAAGAGTTACTTCGTTTGCTCGCACTGCCACGGGCTGCTTACCATCTGAGATACTTAGATAAACTCGGCTTACTGCCTGCTCTAATCCCCGAGCTAGCGGAGGGCAAGGGAGTAGAGCAACCAACGGTACATTTCTGGGATGTCTTCGAACACTCTTTACAGACCGTAGCTGCGGTAGAATTCCTCATTAGAGAAAGCGATTGGGAGTACAGCAACGATGACATGCTGTCTACTGCTCCCTGGTCTGACGTAATAGAGAGGCACCTGTCCCAGGAAGTTTCCAGCGGAAGTAACCACAAGGTTCTACTTAAGCTAGCTGGATTATTCCATGATGTTGCTAAACCAATGACAAAGTCTATTGATGAGACAGGCAGAGCCAGATTTTTAGGGCACACCAAACAAGGTGCAGCTATGACTGCGAACATTTTGGAACGGTTGCGATTTAGCAACCGAGAAATAAGACTGGTGGAAGGCTTTGTATATCACCACCTTCGCCCAGTTCAGATGGCAAAGGATGAGTTACCTACTCCACGGGCAATTTACCGCTACTTTCGGGATACCGGCGAGGCGGGCATTGATATTCTACTTCTGGCGTTAGCCGATTATCTGGCCAGCCGCGGACCACTGGTGTCCATGGAGGAATGGAGAAAAAACTGCCAATTAATAAACTACATACTGGCAGAGCATAACAAGCAGCAAGCCAAAATCTTGCCAGTCAAATTCATTGATGGCCATGATATAATGAACACATTTAACTTAGCACCAGGGCGATTGATTGGCAAACTCCTCGCTATGGTCAACGAGGCTCATGCCAGCGGTGAGTTAAACACCAGAGAAGAAGCATTAGCCTTAGTTCGAAAGAAGCTGTCGGCTATGAGCAAGCAGCACACAAAAGTTTCCCGAAAATCCCGGAATTCCGGAGTAAAAACAATTCCTAACACAAAGGTAGACTAAATTGAGAAGTAGAAAGATTTATTTATTGATTTTCATCCTGGCCCTGTTTGGCTTCGCTTTATGGTCCGTAGTGCCGCTAGATAGGAATGTTCTCGGCAGGGAAGGACTAAGGCTGGGGCTTGACCTTGCCGGCGGCAGCTATCTGGTCTACCAGGCTGATCTCACCGATGTCAAGCCGGGCGCAGAGGATGAAATTATGGATGGGGTGAAAGGGGTTGTAGAAAGGCGTATCAACGCTCTGGGCATAACTGAGCCCGTCGTCGAAATACAGAAACACGAAGGGGAATATAACATCGTCATCCAATTGCCCGGCATTGCCAACATCGAGAAAGCCAAGGAAATGGTCGGACTCTTCACCGTGCTTGAATTCCGGGAACAGAATGCCACAGGAAATTGGACTCCCGCTACAGGAACGGTGAATGGCGAAATTTTAACCCTCACCAGTAGATATTTTAAGGAAAACACCACCGTTGCTGTAGACAGCGTTGGCAAAGTATATTTACTGTTTGAGTGGGACGCAACGGGAGCACAGCTTTCCAAGCAAATAACGACCCGCCTTCTGGGAAAACCGCTAGCTATCTACCTTGGCGATGAGCCACTCCGGGGTGAAGATGGTCATATCATCGCCCCGAAGGTCGAGGCGGTGATAGAAGACAAGGGACAAATTGAAGGACTGAGCCTTGCTGATGCCAATGAATTAAAAGATTTACTCAACGCTGGACGGATTGACGTTCCACTGGGGAGGTGGGTAGACGGAGAATTTAAGCCTAGTGTTCCGCTCTACGAAAAGACTGTGGACGCCACCCTGGGACAGGACTCTATTCAGAAGAGCATAAGAGCAGCAGCAATTGGAATAGTAGTGCTTTTGTTGTTCCTGCTTCTTTACTATCGGCTGCCCGGTCTGGTGGCTTGCCTTAGTTTAGGGGTTTACGGCGTGGTGCTTCTAGCCATTTTCAAGCTTGTCCCCATAACCCTCACTTTGCCCGGCCTGGCCGGCTTTATTGTCTCCCTCGGCATGGCTGTGGACGCCAACGTTCTTATTTTTGAGCGCATGAAGGAGGAATTGCGAGGGGGACGCAGCTTAGCGGCTGCCGTTGAAGCTGGGTTCGACCGCGCCTGGACGGCTATCAGAGATAGCAACATCACCACTTTCATCGCTTGCCTCGTCCTTTTCTGGCTTGGCGGTACGCTGGGCGCTTTTACGGTCAGAGGCTTTGCCTTAATCCTGTTTATTGGCGTAGCGTTATCCATGTTTACTGCCATCACCGTTACCAGAACCTTCCTCCGCTTGATTATAGGCAGCCAGGTGATTACCAATCCGGCAGCTTATGGAGTAAAGTCATTTCAAACAGCGAGGAATACGAAATGATAGACTTTATCGGTAATAAGCGGTGGTTTTTCTTAATTTCCTGGATACTTGTAATTACAGGAATTGCTTCCCTGGTTATCTCACAGCTACAGCTTGGAACTCCCTTGCGGCTGGGGACCGATTTTGCCGGTGGCACATCTATGACCCTTCAATTTAGCCCGGCAGTGGAGCAAAGCCAGTTGCGAGAGGAGATGGCTAAGCTGGGACACGATAAGATAACTATTCAAAACGCCGGTGAGGGAAATTTCATCATCCACACCCGGGAAATAACCTCAGAAGAGGCGCATGAGCTGGCAGAGGAACTGGGGACAGCTTTAGATTCCCAGGTTAAGATAGGCGATTACTATTTGGCCTCACCCACGGTAGGAGCGAAAGCAGCACGCAGTGCTGTAATCGCTGTAATAGTAGCATCTATAGCTATGTTGTTCTACATTGTCTGGGCATTTCGCCGTATGCCTAAGCCCTTCCGTTGGGGTAGTTGTGCCGTCATTGCCCTTGTCCACGACGTGTTTATAACAGTAGGCATTTTCTCCCTCATGGGTCTTCTTGCCGGGGTGGAAATTGATGCTCTATTTATCACGGGGCTGCTTACAGTTGTGGGCTACAGCATCAATAATATTGTGGTTGTCTTCGACCGCATCCGGGAAAATAAAGCCAAAGGCATTAGCTCTGACTTTGCCATAACAGTAAATTCCAGCATTGTAGAAACGCTGGGGCGCTGTTTAAATACCAGCCTGACCACACTCTTCGTTATCCTGGCGTTATTCCTTTTTGGTGGAGCTACCATCCACTATTTTGTCCTGGTGTTGCTCCTCGGCGTTGTCATTGGTACCTACGACTCTATCTGCGTCGCCGGCCCGCTTCTTGTGGTATGGGAAAAGGGAGAGTGGAGTGCTCTGCTGCCGTGGGCTAAGAGACCTGTGCAATAGTTGTAAGCTGAGAGCTGTCAGTTAATATGGTGTATTCTTTTTATTGCCTCGATATGCTCGTCAAATCCTTCAGGCTTTCTGGCCACTGATACTTTACCCAAAGGGTCGTCTATTTCCGAATTACCCAGAAGCACATCAAAAACAGCTTTTATGGAAGAAGCAACCACCTGAAGGTTATAGCCCCCTTCCAAGGTGAAAACGAGACGTCCCTGGCACAATTCAGCAGCCAGTTCCTTCAATATCATCGCCATCTGAGCAAAACCGGTGATAGTTACCCTCATCATAGCCAGATGGTCAGCCCAATGAGCATCAAAGCCAGCAGAAACAAGGATAAGCTGCGGCTGGAATTTCCGCACTACCGGAACCAAGACCTCGTTGAAAGCTCTCAGGTATTCCTCATCGCCCCAGCCAGCGGCCATGGGGAAATTAACCGTAGTGCCTTTTCCTACACCCGTTCCAGTTTCATCAATCCATCCTGTCCCGGGATAAAAGGGATACTGGTGGGTAGAGAAGTAAAGAACTTGGGGGTCGGCATAAAAAGAATCCTGAGTCCCATTGCCATGATGGACATCGAAATCAGCGATAAGAACACGGTTGAGATTGAATTTGCTTGGAGCAAACTTAGCGGCTATTGCCACATTGTTGAAAATACAGAAGCCCATGGCTCGATCACGAATGGCATGATGCCCTGGTGGTCTCACCAGAGCAAAGGCATTATCCACTTCTCTTTTCATCACCGCTTCTACAGCCACCAAAAGTCCACCCGCCGCATACAAGGCTGCCTCGTAAGATTTCGGAGACATTACAGTATCAGGGTCAAGCCAGCCACCACCTTTCTTTGCTTTGCTCTCGACATAGGAAATATACTCCGGCGCATGGACCATCTCCAGTTCTTCCAGTGAAGCAGGGCGCGCAGACAGAGAAGTGAGTTTTTCCTTAATCCCAGTCCCTTTCAAGTAGGACATCGTCTCTACCAGCCTGCGAGAATTCTCTACATGGTCGCCGGTATCATGTTCCAGATAGATTGGGTCATAAACCAGGCCTGCTTTCATACTGGCATCATATCAAAAGCACTCAAGCAAAAACAATGATGGGCGATGCCTTCAAAACAAACATCGCTTTCCATCACGAAAAGCACCTATGCCGGAGAAAGTGTATACTTCCCGGAAACGACAGGCTTGGTAGCATGACCAGAGAAGAAACAGAAGAACTGCTCAGCGAGGCAGAGAAGACGTTTGCCTCGGAGTCAAAGTTGATACAGTTGGAATCCGGCAGGGTCATTTTCGTTGGCGATACCCATGGTGACCTTGAGGCCACGGAGAAGGTCATTCGCAAGTATCTCAAGCCAAAGAATAAGCTGGTTTTCCTGGGGGACTATGTTGACCGGGGACCAGCCTCTCTGGAAAACATTAACTTTCTGCTCGAACAGAAACTTGAGCACCTCGATTCTCTTTACCTGCTTATGGGAAATCACGAAGGCTATGCTGTGGGCAGCTTCCACCCTGCCGATTTCTGGGAAGGACTGGATGCCGAACTTCGCCAGCGATATAGTGAGGTCCTTTCCAGGTTGCCACTGGCCGTGTCTACGCCAAATGGAATCATTGCTCTGCATGGAGCACTCCCCGATGTGTCAGGCTTAGAGGATATAAATAAGATAAAGCCAAGTAGTGCCGAATGGCATCAAATAACATGGGGGGACTGGCAGGAAAAGGCAGGAAAGTTCCTGGGAATCGACCCCTATACCGGCAGACCTCAATTCGGGCGAGGTTGGTTCGAGGACATCATGTCCCGCCTGGGCAAAAATGTCTTGATAAGGTCTCACCAGCCAGATACCCCACCTACAATGTATGGCAAAAGATGCCTTACTATATTCACCTCCTCAGCTTATAAACATTACATTTCTGAGCGCACCATAGCCCTGGTTGATTTGAAAAAACCGGTAAAGAGCGTGGATGATATAGAGATAGAGATTGTCTAAAGCTTCTTCAACCCTCAAGATTTCAGCCTACTGTGGTTAGTTTCGTAATTTACCCCACTGGTATTATCTGAATCTTATACAACAATCTTGACATGACTTCGTCGGGCATCTACACTATTAAAACAACCGGATGAGGACTGAAAGTAATGATATGCCCTGTCTGTAAATACGCTATGATAGTCGTTGAATATCATAATATTGAGCTTGATTATTGTAATAGCTGCCGGGGGGTGTGGTTTGACTTTGGAGAACTTGAGCTACTGCTTAAGTCGCAGGGGCTTGAAGAGCCAAAGGCACTCTTTGATGGCATCCTCAACTCTCAGGAAGCCGCTTCACCAGAAAAGAAACGGAATTGCCCAATTTGTGGTCATAAGATGAAAAAAACAGCAATAGGTGAACAGCCTGAAATCCTCATAGATATATGCCGTGATAAACATGGATTGTGGTTTGACGGAGGTGAGGTTACGCGACTGATAAGACATCTGGCTGGGAAACATCCGCCAAAACACGATTCCAAGGAACAGGTTATCAGTTTCCTAGAAGAAGTATTTGAGGCTCAACAGTAAGACAGCGATGTTAGTTAAGCAACACCAAGAGAATATTAGCTAAAGGAGGTTTAATATGATTCCAGGTATTATTGTCGGTGTCATCGTCGTAGTTATTGGGTTATTCTTATGGGCTAATTACAACGGCCTGGTCAGGCTGCGTAATCAAGTCAAGAACGCCTGGGCGCAGATCGACGTTCAACTAAAACGCCGCTATGACCTCATTCCCAATTTGGTGGAAACTGTCAAGGGGTATATGAAACATGAACGGGAAACTCTGGAGGCAGTGACCAAAGCCCGCAATCTTGCCCAGCAAGTGTCGTCTGCTGGAGCCGGTGAACGGGCCAAGGCCGAAGGTGAGCTGAGTTCAGCCCTATCCCGTTTGCTGGTTGTAGTGGAACGCTACCCCGACCTTAAAGCCAACCAGAACTTTCTGGCACTTCAGGAAGAGCTTACCTCAACTGAGAATAAGATAGGCTTTTCTCGCCAGTTCTATAATGATTCAGTTCTAAAATTCAACAACAAGACGCACATGTTTCCATCTAACGTTGTAGCCAGCATGTTCGGGTTTAAAGCTAGTGAATTCTTTGAAGTCACTCTAGCTGCCGAGAGAGAAGCGCCCAAGGTTAGTTTCACTCAGTAAGAAGATACTTCAACCGTGTGGGAACAGATTAGGTCCAATCAAATAAGGTCGGTAGTGCTCACAATAGGCATGGGAGTACTACTGATCCTCATTGGCTATTTTCTGGGACTGGCCTTCGATAGCGCTATCGCGGGCTTAGTTATCGCCATACTCGTATGGGTAGTCTTGAGTTTAGTCGCCTATTTCCAGGGTGATAGTATCCTGCTTAGCATGTCGAGGGCGAAGAAAATCGGGCCCGATGACCATCCCCGCC
>DATBWO010000072.1:0-4114 GCA_036514775.1 Dehalococcoidia bacterium
TGATATTTAGATACTTGATAAATTCCAGCTAATATCAGTATGCCCCCAACAATAATCCCGATGTCTAATCTCTTTCCCAATTGAAGCCAATCGAAAAAGAGCCCTAACACCGGTACTAGCATTACTGACACAGTGACAGTGTATGTATCAAGCTTCTTTAAAAGATAAAACCAGATTGTAAAGTCTATAGTTGAAGCAACTACGCCTGTAAATAGGATAATACTTGTAGATACCCATGTCCATTTTACATGTTCTAACCCTTCTGTTGGGAGCGCTAGCAAAGCAAGTCCGGCGGTTCCTATAAGTAACTGTATTCCGTTTACTAGATATGTGTCTTCATTAATCATAGTTTTTTTGACCCATATATTTGAGATAGCCCATGAAACCGATCCAATAAGAATTAACATCTCACCGAAAAGAATCTCAACATCCTGATGTATTAATGCATCCCATCCAAGGATAAAAAGGATTCCTACAAACCCACTAAGAACACCTAACCACCTTGTAGCGCTAAGTTTTTCTTTAAGATAAAAGTGGCCAAGAAGACAAGTCCAAATTGACATCGTGTAAAGAAGGACCGCTGTTTTTCCAGCAGTTACAAATTTCATTCCATATAGCATAAAGGCAAACATACCAGTGGTTTGAAACAATCCCACAATTACATAATTCAACCATTTCTTACCCTTTGGGAAAGAAAAACCTTTCATATACAAAAAAGGAATCATAGCCAAGCCGCCGACTCCGCAACGGTAAGCTGCAAATGTCAAGGGTTCCATATACCGTAAACCGATTTTCATCAATACCCATGAGTAACCCCAACTAATGATCACGAAAAGTAATAAAGCGATATTTAGCATCATTGCTATACCTTTCCTAGCTCCTTTGCCATGTTATGTCCCTCTTTTTCATTCACGAAATACAAGGTTACAGCCCCAGAGATGAAAAGCACAATTATAGAGAGTATGGAATAGCGTGGACTATGGGTAATGACACTAAACCAGCCTATCAGTGCTGGCCCGATAACAGCAGCGAATTTCCCCAGCATATTGTAAAAGCCGAAGAATTCAGCAGCCTTGTTTTCTGGTATAAGCCTTGTGTAGAATGACCGACTTAAGGATTGCACTCCGCCTTGGACCAGTCCGATGGCGATAGCGAGGGCATAGAATTCCAATTCCCGTTTCATGAAAAAGCTCCAAACGGTTACTGCGATGTAGACCCCGATGCCGATGCCGGTTTTCGTTCCCAATTTCTCCCCAATTTTACCAAAGGCGATCGCCGCTGGAAAACCGATGAACTGGGTGATGAGGAGGGCTAGGATGAGACTATTGGAGTCAAGCCCGCTGGACATCCCGTAGTCGACGGCCATTCGAATGATCGTGTCAACGCCATCAATGTAAAGCCAATAGCCAATGAGGAACAGAAACACCACTCTGAGCTTGCGGATTGCCTGAAAGGTTGAGATTAACTGTCGGGCTCCTCCTGTAACTGCCTTCCAGCCGCTGAGATCGCCCCTGATTTTGGGCCCTCTCACGAATAAAAAAATTGGGATGGAGAACACAGCCCACCAGATTGCAACGCTGACAAACGACAAACGCACCGCTTCCGTGGCATTAGAAAGGCCAAACGTCTGAGGATTGAGGGTCATTGCGACGTTCAGTGCAAATAGTAGACCGCCGCCGAGATAGCCTAGGGAAAAGCCTAGAGCCGAGACGAAATCCATTTTCTTTTCTCCGGCCACACTCACGATGAGCGAATCGTAAAAAATATTGCCACCCGAGAAGCCAATGGTGGCAAGAATATATAACGCTGCTGCAATGAGCCAGTCACCCACGGCCACAAAACGGAGGGAACCGGTCATCACGATTCCAATCACGGCGAAGAATAGCAAGAACTTCTTTTTACTATTCCCCTTGTCTGCGATGGCGCCGAGGAAAGGGGCGAACGCAGCTACAATGATGCTAGCCAAAGAGTTCGCCATGCCCAGTTGGAATGTGCTCGTAGATAAGTCTGCACCGGCACTCCAGTATTGCTTAAAAAAGATGGGGAAAAACCCGGCCATCACAGTTGTGGCAAATGCTGAGTTAGCCCAATCGTAGAGAGCCCACGAAAGGACCTTTTTCATACGATATTCCTGTGCCATAATTCGGTTTCCCTATTGGTGTAAATGAAATAAAATCACAACCTATTAAAACAATTAATTCAAAAGAACTTAGCAAATGTTAGTTGCCTCTCTTCTCTTTTAATTAGAATTTTATCTCTTTACTATTTGGATTTCTTCTCCCAGAAGTACCAAATACCTAAGTGCGCGAAGGCACGTTGTGTCCTTAAATCTTAGATCTCGATCCGAAAGCGCTTTCTCTAGTAATTTCTTTACGACTCTTACATTGAGGTTCAGCAACTCATGCTCTAACGCTTCAACGTCCTGTGGTTCTGCATCGTTCTTAACTTGCCTGTAGCACTCAGGGCAAATCATCTGGATCATAGATATATCATCATATGGGTTTTTTTTTCCTATCTTTTTCTGGCACCAAGAACAGATAAGTCTCATAGCTTAACCCTCCTTTTCTGGAAGGGTGAACCAGTAAAACATTGACTCACCCCTACCTGTTTTAATTGCTTACTCTTTAAAACTTACCCATGGCATCTACGCTTCTATTCCGTAGTTGTACCACCGCCTCTTTCCATCGGTCTACTATGGATTGATAGTCTTCCATGGTTGGTGTTATTCCCGCTGGTGGCTCGATCGGATCTCCGACTATCAGATGAATCTTGCAGAATCGGAATCGGTGTTCTTGTGGCGAGAGGGTTTTCACTGCGCCCTCAATGAGAACCGGAATTATGGGAACCTTCACTTCGCAGGACAGGATACCGGCCCCAGGGCGTGGCTTCATGATCTTCCCTGTTGTTGTCCGACTACCTTCGGGAAAGATGCATACGGCCATCCCACGCTGAAGCCCCTGGTAGGACATTCTAAATGATTCAGCCAACGTTCCCGCGCCGCCCGTTAAGATAATTCGTCCGAACCGGATTACCCAGGAAAGCGGAGGCCTGCGGAAGACCTCTCCGAAAGCAACAAACAGTAATCGGTTTATCAATTGCACCGGGAACAAGGCATACAAGAGTAAGGGGTCAATGCAATGTAGCTCTGGTGATTGGGACATATGAGGGCAGCTCCCGATTTGGGAATCTTCTCCAAACCTTCAATCTTCGCTCTGAAGAAGAGGCGTACCAGCAGGGCAAGGAACCCTTTCAGTATTCTAACGAGGATGTGACTAAGTATTCCCCTTTTAAGGTTGAAAAGCTTGTCTAGGGGTACTTCTGGTGGCTCTGCTAATCGCCGAGACCAAGACAGTTCCGTCTGTGCCGTTGCAGCGCTTGAAGTAGTATCAAGGATGCGTTTGAGGATGTCGCCGTCCTGACGCTGGCAAGCTCTTCGTCTGGTATCCTCACTCCGAACTCATCTTCGAGTACCACAGCGAGCTGAATCTGCGTGAGCGAGTCAATCCCTAGGTCCATCGCGAGGTCCTGGTTCGGAGAAAACGGACCATTTACCTCGGTCACTTCCTCCAGGTGTTTCAAGAACCGCGCTGAAGCTGGGTTCTCCATCTGGGCTATTAACTCCTGGGGAATTGGCACAGTTTTCGTCTCGTGTCCGGATTGCTTTTGCTCCATAACCTGTTCGGCAATCTTACTTCGCCGTAGCTTGCCTAACCGTGTTCGAGGAAGCTCACCCTCGAATAAAACGAGGTCTGTAATCCGCATGTAGCTGGGAAGTGTGCATCCTACAATGGCGAGCTCAGACTCAATGCGTTCGCATACGTTGGCTACATGTCGTGCAGTAAGTTCTCTATAGTCGGGAACCACTACCATGCAAACTCTTTCCACTCGACCATCACCGCCCTCAACTGGAATAACACAAATTTCCCTCACCAGCGGTGTATTTTCATAATGCTTTTCGACCTCTTCAGGATAAATGTTCTTTCCTGAAGAGAGTACGATTACTTCTTTGGCTCGTCCGGTGATGGTAATCATTCCATCCCGGCTAATATAGCCTAGATCACTGGTATGAAACCATCCATCCCGGATGACTTCGTTTGTAGCATTTTCATTCAAG